>JAUILH010000213.1 GCA_030433115.1 Bacteroidia bacterium
CAGTAAGATACTACTACGTTTTTCATGTTGGCAGTACCACCGAAGAATTCAATTCCATCATCAGCGTTAGCGATTACCTCAACGTGGTTGATCGTAGTACCAGAACCAACACCACCTAGTGTGAAACCGTTGATTTCATTACCAGCACCAATGTCGGTACCACCGTGACGGATAGATACGTATTCAATTGTACCAGAGTTGTCGGCATCATTAGATCCACCATATAAACCTCTTGTTTCAGAAGTAGGGATTCCTTCGATTTGAGTTGATCCAGGAGAAGAGTTCAAGCCAGCATCACCCAATACAATCAAACCACCCCATAAACCTCTTGCCGTATTTGGTAAAGTACCATTGTCAGACTCTGAAGTCATTACAATAGGCTCAGCAGCAGTTCCATTCGCATTAATTGTACCGCCTTTGGCAACGATCAATGCAGAAGCGTTTTCACCTTGACCAGACTTCCCTTTAATCCATGTTCCAGGACAAATGTCAAGTGTCTGACCACTGTTTACGAATACAAAACCATTTAATATATAAATTCTGTTGTTACACATTTGATAGTTACCGAGACCTTCACCTCTGTCGGTGATTTCGATTAGAGTATCAGTCCCAACTACATATTCACTAAAGATGGTAGACTTATCTACTGGTTCAGGATCGTACTCACATGTACCGTCATCCTTTTTAGCTTCTTCGTTATAGTTGTTTGCGTCAGGATCAGTACATCCTTTTTTCTTACAGCTTGCCATTCCTAGACCTAGTCCTAATGCAGCAGTGGCTAAGAGTAAATTTGATTTTTTCATTTTTTCTTTGAGTTAACTATTTGTTTCGAGTGCAAAGGTTGAGTATGTTTCTTAAGCTACACTTACGAGCAGTTTATTTAAATGTTAAGTGATTGTAAATTGAAAAATTGACTTAAACAGTTAGCTTAATTCCATATATAAGGTATACCCAGAATTATCGTTTTTTTCAATACATAGTCTGAGACGGAATTGTAGAACGCTCAATGATTTAATGCTTATATTCCTTGATACTTAAGAGTAGGAGCAGTAAATTTATTTTCAGTTAAAGTTAAATTAACCTTTGAGCACCTCATTAAACTTAATTTTACTTTTGAATTAATAGAACAATTGACATGGACAATTCCGCAAAAATATTATTGGTAGATGATGAGCCAGACATCATAGCTTTGATTAAGTATAATCTTGAAAAAGAGGGCTATGAGGTTGAAACCGCATCAAATGGGAGAGAAGGTTTGGAGAAGGCAAAGGAATTTTTGCCGGATGTGATTTTATTGGATGTGATGATGCCTGAGATGGACGGTATGGAAACCTGTGTTCAATTGAGGGAGGACTCTAAATTTGACAATACAGTCATTGCATTTTTAACTGCACGTTCCGAAGATTATTCTCAGATTGCGGGATTTGACAGCGGAGGTGATGATTACATCACTAAGCCAATTAAACCAAGAGTGTTGTCTAGTCGAATTAAGGCATTACTCCGCAGGAAACCGTCTAAGTCCAGTTCTAAGTCCAATCTGCAATACGGCAAGATTAAGGTGGATAGGGAGCGCTATCTGGCTATTATTGATGGAAAAGAGCACTCTTTGCCCAAAAAAGAGTTCGAATTGCTGGCGCTTTTAATGTCTAAACCAGGCTACGTATTTACCCGTGAACAAATTCTTGGAGATGTTTGGGGACATGAAATTGTGGTTGGAGATAGAACGATTGATGTACATATTCGTAAATTGCGTGAGAAAATAGGCGACAATCTGATCAAAACGATCAAGGGCGTTGGCTATAAAATAAGCGCGGATGCGAATTAATTCACCGAAACAGGCAGCACTATACTCAGCATTTATCATTGGAATTGTTTCAGGATGTTTAACTGGAGCTTTTTCTTCATCAAATGACCTTTGGTGGGCATACGGGGTGATTAGCCTGGTAATTGCCTTCGTGGTATCCTACTTTTTAGTCTTTTATCTTATAGAGCGGTTTCTCTATGGAAAGATCAAATTGATTTACAAGAACATTCTGAATCTGAAGACACAAAAGGATCAGGACATCAAAATCAATATGAGCACGGATGTTCTTGGCACTGTATCCGCAGAAGTAGAGACATGGGCAGATGTGAAAACCAGAGAAATCAAGCAGTTAAAGGATCAGGAGGCTTTTAGGCGCGAATTTATTGGGAATTTGTCTCACGAATTAAAGACACCAATTTTTAGTATTCAAGGATATATTCTGACTTTATTGGAAGGCGGATTGGACGATCCAACAGTGAATAAAGAATTTTTAATGCGGGCCGCCAAAGGTGTGGATCGGATGACGCATATCATCGAAGATTTGGATATGATCAACAAGTTTGAGTCAGGTAACATTCCGCTCGATATTCGAAAATATAATATTGTTGATTTGGCAAAGGAAATTATAGATTCGGTTGAATATAAGGCAAGTGACAGGAATGTGGAATTGACCATAAAGAGAAACGAAGACAGACCTATTTATGTGATGATGGACCGCCAAAGAATTGGTCAGGTGCTCACAAACCTTGTGAACAATGCCATCAATTACAGTAAAGAGGAAGGAGGATCTATTGAGTTGAGGTTTTACCGGATGGACAATGCGCTGTTGATTGAGGTCGCCGATAACGGTATAGGGATGTCTGAAGAACATTTGCCACGATTATTTGAAAGATTTTATCGAGTAGATCGCAGTAGAAGCAGAAATGCCGGGGGAACTGGATTAGGTTTGGCCATTGTGAAGCACATTGTAGAAGCTCACGGACAAACCATTAATGTGCGCAGTACCAAAGACATTGGTTCTACGTTTTCCTTTACGCTTGAGCTGGCGAAATAATCACACGATCAATGTGATCTGACCCGAACGCGTAGGGAATATAGTTCAAACTGGTGTGCTCTTTGGTGATAATGATGTTAGCTTGTTTTCCTCTACAAATAGACCCATGAGTATTTGACAAATCCATGGCATAGGCGCCATTAATGGTCACAGCATTAATTGCCTCCTCAGGTGTCAATTTCATTTTAATACAAGCCAGAGACAAAAGAAATGGAATGTTTCCTGATGGGGTAGAACCCGGATTGTAATCTGTTGCCAGCGCTAAAGGCATACCCTCGTCAATAACCCGTCTTCCTGGTCCAAACGGTATGCCTAAAAAGAACGAACATGAAGGCAACATTGTGGGGATGGTCTCACTGCCCTTGAGTGCTTCAAAATCAGCTTCCTCCATTACTTCCAAATGGTCAACAGATAAGGCGCTATGGTCAACGCAAGCTTTTACGCCACCCAATGCCATGAATTGGTTGACATGAATTTTGGGTTTCAAACCGTGTTTTGTACCAGCCTCCATGATTTTTTTGGTGTCGTCTACCGAGAAATAGTTGGTCTCGCAAAACACATCTATATAGTCTGCCAGACCTTCTTCGGCCACTTGAGGCAACATCTTGTTGATGACCAAATCCAGGTAAGCGGCTTTATTGCTCTTGTATTCAACTGGATATGCATGGGCGCCTAAAAAAGTAGATTTAATGGTCAAGTCAGAAGCTTCCTTTAAGCGCTTGACAACACGCAGGATTTTCAATTCGGCATCCAGACTCAAACCATAACCACTCTTAATTTCTACGGCTCCGGTTCCAAGTGCTCTAATTTCCTCAATGCGTCTCATGGCAGAATCAAACAAGTCATTTTCATCTGTATTTTGAAGTTTCTTGGCAGAGTTCAAAATTCCGCCACCTTTCGCTGCAATTTCCTCATAACTTAAACCATGAATCCTATCTACAAATTCATCTTCACGCGTTCCGGCAAACACCAAATGTGTGTGTGAATCACACCATGCCGGAAGCACGAGCCTATCAGACGCATCAATGACTTCCAAATCTCGCCAGTCTGTAATTCCTGGCCAGTCACTCATCTGTCCATAATCAGCTATTTTACCATCCTCAATCGCTAAATAAGCATTGTCGATACTTGGCAATACACCCATTTCTTTGCCAGCAACCCACTTTTTTGGGCTGTCTTCAATCTGGTACAATGTTTTGATGTTCTTAATGAAGATTTTGGACGCCATAGCTTGATTTTTGTGTAAAAATAGAAATTTGCCTCTGATAATCTTACCTTTGTTACATGGCGGGAAATTCTTTCGGACAAATATTGAAACTAAGCACTTTCGGAGAGTCTCATGGATTGGCAATCGGTGGTATAATCGATGGTTTTCCTGCGGGGATTCAAATTAATCTGGAGGCAGTTCAATACCAATTGGATAGAAGAAAACCTGGTCAGTCCAATATCGTGACCCAAAGAAAGGAAAGCGACACGATACAGTTCTTATCCGGCATCTTTGAAGGTCGGAGTACTGGTACACCCATTGGATTCATCATCGAGAACGATGA
>JAUILH010000214.1 GCA_030433115.1 Bacteroidia bacterium
GGTTTTGGATTTCGTTTCCTGAGCTTCTTTCACCATTCCTATCACCTTAGACAAGTAGGAATCTTCGCCCGTATGCTTCACTTTGATTTTTAAGGTGCCATTGTCATTGACCGAACCACCAATAACCTGATCATTTCTATGTTTGGTTACTGGTTTTGATTCCCCAGTAAGCATGGATTCATTTACATGACTTTCACCTTCCAATACGATACCATCAGCAGGGATTTTTTCGCCTGGTCTTACCAGTATGGTGTCATTGCCTTTTAAATTATCAATAGGCACATCTTCATGCTCCCCATCTTCTTTAATTCTGCGAGCTGTTGAAGGCATCATTTTGGCCAATTCCTGCAAGGCATTGGAAGCTCCCATAACGGATTTCATCTCTATCCAGTGGCCTAATAGCATGATGACGATTAAGCTGGCGAGTTCCCAAAAGAAGATTTTGCCACCAAGTCCAAATACTACAGCTGAACTGTAGAAATAGGCTACTGAAATAGCTAAAGCAATCAAAGTCATCATACCCGGAGCTTTCTTTTTTACTTCATCTGCGAGACCTTTTAGGAATGGCCAACCTCCATAAAAGAAAATAATGGATGAAAGCACGAATTGAACATATCGATCACCATTGAAGCGAAGTTCATAACCGATTAATCCCTGTATCATTGGTGCAAGCACTACGATAGGCAGGGTGATGACTAAAGAAATCCAAAAGCGTTTTTTGAAATCTTCAATCATGTGGGCATGATGTCCCTGGTGATGGTCATGAGATTCATGGCCATTATTATGATTACTATGGTCATGGTGTTCATGACTATGCTTGTGATCTTCGTTTGTATGATTATGATGTTTATTTTCCATGATTATTTCGATTTAGCTGTGACATAATCCAGTTCTGCTAATGCGATGTGGTATTCCGACAAGGCAGTAGCTTTCATTTTTTGATACTTTAATATTTGCTGTTGCATCCTAAGTACTTCTTCAAAGTCTTTTCCCGAATTGCTGTAAGCAGAGAATAAAAGGTTTAATGATTGACCAGACTCCTGTATTTGTTCTTCGTATAACTGAATCAGCTCAACCTGTTTTTGGATCTCGAACCAAATCATGTCATAGGAACTGGTTAGCCTGTTGGTGGCTTCTTCTCTTTGCAGGGAATAAGATTCTTGCATGAGTTGAGCTTCTTTTTGCGCTGCTTTATATTTTCCTCTGAAAATTGGAAGGCTCACAGACACCATTGGCATAAATACATCTTGACCATTATCAGGTAATGACATATCCGTTCGTTGACCTACGATTACATAATCTAAGCCTACACCAAGTTTTGGAAGACCCTGCTTGATTGCGGCTTGTTCACTTGCTTTACTGGCTTCAATTTTCAACTCCAATTCATCCAGAATAGGATTGGACGCGAGTAACGAGTCTTTACGATAGTTTGCAGGTAAACTAAAAGTGAATAAAGAGTCCTGAACAACAATATTGTCGTCATCAGACCGATTCAAAAGCTTATTAAAACGAGTTACAAGAGGTTTTTGCTTTTGTTCCAGTATAGACAAATTAGTAGTTGCATCTTTGAGCATAATGTCCACCCTCAATACATCTACCATTGAGCCTTTATCGTTTTGAAATTGAATAGTGGCTATCTCTTTGTATGAGGATAGGATGCGTTGATTTTCTTCTTCAATTGAAATCAACTTTTGCAGCTCATAGAGTGGATAATATGATGCTGATACTTGGTAGTACAATTTGTTTCGGGCATCTAAAAACTCTTGATATTTTGCTTCTGCCATTAAAGTAGCAGCATCTTCCTGGGCTTTTAAAGTGCCGAACCATGGAAACATTTGTGTCAAAGAAAACCTTGCTCGTTGCGGCCCCACTCTTGTTTCCACCGGAGACACGAAATAACCGAAGGAAAGATTGGGGTCTGGCAAGCTGCTAACTTGTGTCACTTTTTGCATGGCAGCTTCAAAGGATTTGTATTTAGCCTGCAATCCCGGATTGTTTTCTGCCGCTAACTTGAAATAGTCATCTAACGACTGAGCATTTGTTAATGTGGAAAAGCCAAATGCCGTGAATATGATTATGATTATTTTTTTCATGATTGGCCTTTTAAAATTTTACGTTCTTCTCTCCAGCAGTAAATCACCGGAACGATGAAATAAGTGATGGCAGCAAATAGCATCCCTCCAACAGCAGGCAATGCCATGGGTATCATAATATCTGAACCTCTTCCTGTTGAAGTGAGGATAGGTAGTAAAGCAATGATGGTCGTGGCAGTTGTCATTACTGCTGGCTTTATTCTGCGCTGCCCTGCTTCTACTGTTGCCGCTCTTATTCCTTTTATATTATCTGTTTTATTTCTATCAAAGCTTTGATCCAGATAGGTAGCCATCAATACACCATCGTCAGTAGCTATTCCAAAAAGGGCAATAAAGCCAACCCAAACTGCCACACTTAAATTAATAGTATGTATTTGGAATAAATCACGAAAGTTTGTGCCGAAGACTGAGAAGTCTGCAAACCAAATTTGCCCATAGAGCCATAGCATGATAAAACCACCACTAAAGGCCATTGCTATTCCAGTAAATACCATTAATGAAGTAGATACCGAACGGAACTGGAAATAAAGAATGAGAAACACAATTCCTAATACCAAAGGAACTATTATAGAAAGCCGTTTTTCTGCCCTCACCTGGTTTTCATAACTCCCTGAAAACTTATAGCTGACACCAGCAGGTACGGTCAGTTCACCTGAATCAATTTTATCCTGAATTGTGCGTTGAGCATCGTTTACCACGGTGACTTCCGAGAAACCAGCACGTTTATCAAACAGTACATAGCCAACCAGAAAGGTTTCTTCACTTTTTATCGCTTGTGGACCCCTTACATATTCAAAGTCTATGATTTGAGATAATGGAATTTGAGCACCTGTGGGTGTAGGCATTAGTATTTTACCCAATGCTTCAGGGTCATCCCTCAATTCTCTTGGATAGCGAACCCTTACAGGAAATCGTTCACGGCCTTCTACAGTAGAGGTTATTTTCATTCCACCAATTGCGGTTTCTATGGTCTGTTGAACATCCTCAATGTTCAATCCGTATCGCGAGATTTCATCCCTATTTATGTTGAGGTGTATGTAGGGCTTACCTACAATTCTATCCGCAAATACTGCTTCTGCCTTTACAGAAGGCACTTCTTTTAGAACATTCTCCAACTGCAATCCAAAGTTCTCTATTGTTTTCAGGTCAGGGCCATATACCTTGATTCCCATAGGAGCTCGCATCCCCGTTTGGAGCATGACCAACCGAGTTTCAATCGGTTGAAGCTTAGGTGCTGAGGTGACACCTGGTAGTTTGGTGGCTTTTACTATCTCATTCCAAATATCATCAGGTGATTGAATGTGATCACGCCAATTGCGATAGTACTCCCCATTTTCATCTGCAATGAGTTCCTTGGCTTCAATGCCTTTACTTAACCCTTCTTGATTGGTTAGTGAATCACCAGAAACTGTTATAAAGCGATTGTTTTTATCTACTTTAAACCTTTGCCTGTGTCCTTTTTTGTTCAGAATATATTCTGGCTTGTAATTGATAATGTTTTCATACATAGAAATAGGGGCTGGGTCAAGGGCTGATTCTACCCGTCCGAGTTTACCAACCGTTAGCTCTACTTCGGGGATACTGGTAAGTAGCATATCCAATTGGCCTACTATCTTTCGATTGAATGTTACTCCGGAATGAGGCATTGAGGTTGGCATCAACAGAAAGCTGCCTTCATCCAGAGAAGGCATAAATTCCTTTCCTATACCTGGAAAGGTTTGGGACATGGCTGACCATCCTTTGGTCTGATCCAAATTCCATCCAACCTTCTCAAAACCCTTGGAGACAAAACCAAAAACAGCATTGAAGCCAAGCCAAATATTTGCACCTAATAGGATGAGTATAGTCGGGATAATCAAAAACTTGATTTTGTTATTTAAACACCAAGTGAGGATTTTTTTGTATTGAAATTCCAATAGCCTAAACGCACCGAGTATAACACCGACCAATAGGGCAACAAAAACAAAGTTGAGGAGAAGGGATTTAGATGCACCTAGTGGTAACCAATATTTTGCCAGCAACCAGATGACTCCTAACAGGACAATGATTAATTCCGCATACTTGAGTAAGAACTTTATTACAGTCGGAAGTGAAGCATTTTTGAGCTGTTCAATGTTTTTTACAATACCGATGATTCCAAATAGAATTAGTAACACTCCCGTCCAAACCTGTCCAATAAAGAGGCTAATAATTCCAATAAGCACTAAGCCGTAATGACCATACTTTCTTAAAAACTTGTTTTTGATATTGAATCCAAAAAACCAATGTGCCAGCGTTGGTAAAATCAGCAATG
>JAUILH010000215.1 GCA_030433115.1 Bacteroidia bacterium
CTTGATTTTTACTTCAGATTGCTCGTAAGTAATCATGCTGTCGAAAATGGTCTTGAGAAAGGTGAAACGTGCGCCAAATGGCTTTTTACTTTTGGCAACCTTCTCTACCACATATCCACCAATACCAAAGTCTACAACATTGATAAAGTACCTGGAAATGGATGACGCATCTTCTGTCAACAAGTCAACTAGTCCCAGGTCAATACTTTGCCACCTCTTTTGATCGATTAAGGTGATCAGTTCTTGCATGTTGGTACTGACCTTGATGGTTCTCGACAGATCATTCGCAGTGCCATATGGCAAAATTCCCATTACAGGAGGCTGATTCAGTTTCATGAGTCCGTTAACAACTTCATTCGCAGTGCCATCTCCGCCCACGGCAATTACCACATCATGATGCATGCCCAAGTCCTCAGCCAATTCGGTGGCATGACCTGAATATTCGGTATCTACGGAACTCACTTTTTCAGCCAGCTGAGACTGTTCAAATTCTACAATAGAACTATGTATTTTGCTGAGCTTGCGTGCTTTGCCATTAACTATGAAAGCGACCTTCATAGCTCCAATGTATAAAAAACAATTTGAAACTAGAGAATGTCGACTTCAAAAAGTCCCTCCGCATTAATCTCATTAAGTTTAACCTTTCTAAGTGTATTGCTCAAACTGTCGTCAAAAGGGACGCTGACCTTAAGGTAATTGTCGGTAAAGCCATGAATAAACCCTTCGTTATTGTTAGATTCGAAAAGGACCTCTCTGGTCTCTCCAATAAATCGCTCATAGAAAGCCCTTTTCTTCTTTTGAGATAGAATCTGAAGTTGACGACTTCTTTGTCGTCTCACGCCCATATCAACTACTTCATCCATTCTAACTGCAGTTGTATTGGCTCTTTCAGAGTATGTAAATACGTGCAGGTAGCTCACATTTAAGTTGGTGAGGTAATCCACAGTGTCATTAAAATGGGTGTCCGTTTCCCCAGGAAAACCAACAATCACATCCACACCAATGCAGCAGTCAGGCATCAATTGGTTGATGGTATTGATTCTGTCCGTATACAAAGCACGGTCATAACGTCTTCGCATCTTTTCGAGCAATTCATCATTACCACTTTGCAAGGGAATGTGAAAATGAGGTACGAACTTATTCGATTCGTGTACGAAATGTATGACCTCATTATTGAGCAGGTTGGGTTCAATGGAAGAAATCCTGAAACGTTCTATCCCATTTACTTGATCCAAAGCTTTTGCCAGATCTAAGAATGATTCATCTGTTCCCACACCAAAGTCTCCAATGTTAACACCGGTTAAGACCACTTCTTTGACCTCTGTTTTTGCGACTTCTTCGGCTGATTTTATGGTGTCCTTTACATTGGCGCTTCTACTTCTTCCACGTGCCAGAGGAATGGTACAGAATGAGCAGAAATAGTCGCAACCATCCTGGACTTTAAGAAATGACCGCGTTCTGTCGGCAGCAGAGTAGGAAGGCACAAACTCCCTGGTGTATTTAATCTTGTCGTAAATGGCTTTGGAATCTTGGTCATTGACTTTGTCGAGATGGTCCAAAATATTGAATTTCTCGTTGGCCCCCAGAACCAAATCAACGCCTTCGATGGATACAATTTCTTCGGGCTTTAACTGCGCATAACAGCCAATCATAACCACTTTGGCTTCCGGACTTAAACGTTTGGCTTTTCTTACCAATGAGCGACATTTTTTGTCAGCATTTTCTGTAACTGAGCAAGTATTAATTACAAAAACATCTGGTGCATCTTCAAATTCTACTTTGGCGTAGCCAGCATCAATAAATCCTCTGGCAATCGTTGAAGATTCAGAGAAGTTGAGCTTACATCCAAGGGTATGAAAAGCCACTTTTTTATATTGATTTTGACCCATTGCGGATGCAAAAATACAGTTTTAAATCTCAAATCCTTAACCCGTGGCTGTGAATAAGAAAATCTTGAGCCTGTAAGACTTTTTAAGATATGCGCTATGTTAGTTGCAAATAGACCTTGATTGATGAAAAAACTGTTGATTATCCCTTTGGCTTTAAGTCTTATAACTGCGTGTACCAGTGAAAAAGACAAGCATGATGGCAAGCTGATTTTGCGCTACAATGAGAGTGCGGGCATCAGTAATTTGGATCCTATTTTCGCGAATAGGTTTGAAGATATCTGGGCCATGAGTCAGCTGTATAATGGTTTGGTAAGGATGGATGATGACATGGAAATAGTTGGGGATTTAGCCAAGAACTGGTCATTGAGTAGCAACAAAACAGTCTATACTTTTAATCTAAGAACCAATGTTTACTTTCATGAGAGCGAATCTATTGATGGTGGAAAACGGCATGTATCAGCACAAGATGTGATCAATAGTTTTCAGAGAGTCTTAGATCCTGGCAATGGGTCTCAAGGGAAGTACATTTTCGACAACATTGACAAATCGGCTTCCGGCAATAATTTAGGTATGAAGGCTTTGAATGATTCTACTCTACGAATCTATCTTAAGAAGCCTCAACATTCTTTCATTAAGTTGCTAACCTTGCCGTATTGTTACGTGGTGCCATTAGAAGCTGTGGATTTTTACGGTGAGGAATTTACAAGAAATCCGGTTGGGACCGGCCCATTTAAGTTCAAGGTTTGGCATCCGGGAGATAAGCTGGTTTTTTTGAAAAATGATCTATACTTTGAAAAAGATGACAATGGCGAGCAGCTACCATATATTGATGCGGTTTCAATTTCATTCATCAAATCGCGATCAACAGAATTTCAACTATTTAAAAAAGGAAAAATCGATTTTATTTCCGGTTTGGATAATGCGTTCCAAAATACACTTTTAACACCAGAAGGCGAGTTAAATGCTGATTTTGAGGACATGTGTTATTTACAAAAAGAGCCATGGTTAAAAACCGATTATTTAGGAATTTTTGTCGATGAGAATGAACCCATTAACTCTGATGGTCTGCTTTTGAAGAAAACCGTAAGAAGAGCAATTAACTATGCGATTGATAGAGAAAAGTTGATCAAATATGTGAGGAATGGTATTGGTGTGCCAGCCCATAAAGGATTTGTTCCGGATGGAATCAATGATTACGGGAGAGCAGTAGATGGGTATGAGTATAAACCCGAGAAGGTCAAGGAGTTACTGTTTGAGGCAGGATTTGATGGAGAAAATGACAAGCCGAAGATTAAATTGGTGGCAGCAGATAATTATAAAACGCTCTGCGAATTTCTTCAAAATCAACTCAATGAAGAAGGCTTTGATTGCAGCGTGGAACTGCTCATGCCGAGTATGTTGAGACAACAAGTCAATTCGTACAACACCAATTTCTTTAGAAAATCCTGGACAGGAGACTTTCCTGATCCATTGAACTTCTTGAACTTATTTAGCTCTAAGACTTTCGCACCAGATAATGGCCCCAATTACACGCATTTCAGCGATCCCATGTTTGATACCTGGATGGAACGAGCCGAAGGAGATATTTCAGATGCGGAGAGAAACGATTTGTATCGAAAAATGGATCAAATGATCATCCATGAGGCGCCAGTCGTTCCACTATTTTATGATGAGTTGGTTAAGTTTATCAGTAAGGACGTTCAGTATCTGAGAACAAATGCCATGAATCAAATGGACTTGAAACGCGTCAAAATAGAACGTTAGGAATCAGTTGAGATTGATCCAACAACTCACAGGATGGTGATCCGAATAGTTTTGTTCGTGCCTTGTATAGTCAGATGATCGAATTGATGGAGCGTGGAATAAGTAGTCAATTCTATAGGAAGGGAAATTACCAATGTAGGTACCGGAAGTGCCTTGTCCACTGACTTTGAAAGCATCTGCTAATTGTTCGTTGAAGCGTTGGTAGCAATGGGAGTTAGGTGTGTCGTTAAAATCTCCGCATAAAATCACTTTGTGCCTACAAGACTGGATGTGGTCCAGAATCAGCTTGCTTTGTTCTGCGCGTTTGATGAAGGCGGCCTTCAAGCGGTCAACTATTTGTTGATCCTTGGCCGTTTTGCGGCTTTTTCTGTACATGTTTTGTCCATCTTGGTCTCCTACCAACATATAATCTGCTTTCTGGAACCTGATAGATGCTAAATGCACATTGTAAACGCGAAGGGTGTCGCTGTCCACCAACAAGTCAGTATAAATGCACTGGTTGTTATCGTCATTACCAAATGCAATTTTACCTTTATTTAAAATGGGATAACTCGTCATGGTCGCCAAGCCAAAATGTTGCTTACCTTTCATATGATGTGTATAGCTTTCATGGATGTTTTTGGCTTTGAGTAGTTTTACCAAACTGTCTCTGGTATCGAAGAAGCCTGGTTTGTCTCTATGATAGAATTCCTGAAAACAAATAATGTTG
>JAUILH010000216.1 GCA_030433115.1 Bacteroidia bacterium
CTTTGAGGAAAAATCGAAGAATCTTGGCCGAACTCAATCCAAAAGGAACCACCAAAGTATCTAAGGATGATTTGTTGCTGGCCGGATTCAACTTTAATTATTTCACCAACACTTACACAACAAAGCAAGGGAAAACCTACTTTTTTTGTTACGAACAAGGCTATCTCCCACTCGAGGATGATGTGTATGCACTTGTGATTAAGCAGGAATACGTGAAGTAGTTCAGCGCTTGAAGCCTCTCAATTGGATTAAGGACACCAAATGTAAAAAGATGGCTGTAGGGGCCAGAAATGCAGGGAGCAGTAAATAGGGCATCACTACAAAGTCAGTAGTCATATCATCATGGACCGCAATTAGTTCGTTGGGGGCATAAAATGCATTTGCGATGATAACACCAACGAACAGAACCATGAGCATTCCAAGTATATTCCAGGCGACCAGTATTTTTTTTGGGATGCGCTTTCGAATGAACCCAAAATGAGCAATGAAAGGTGCTGAAATTCCCATGAGAATGTCAAAATTCAAACCTTCAAATGTAGCAGCTTTTGGAACTAAGTTTTCCTTGAAACTGTATAGCAGCATAATCTCAACCAGAATCCTGAAGCTTTGCATGGCAGATGTGTACTGGAGTGGAATGTTTTGAATGATCGGACTATTCTTGTGTTTAATGTAAAACCGAATCATAAACACAATAAAAGGTACAAAAAGGAGTAGGGGGATTCTTGGAGGTAAATCTGTTGAACACAGGGATTCAAAGCTGCTCAATATAAGTAAGTATGCCAGCCATGCTCCTAAAGTTCCCAGTACCGTGTATACCCATTTCGTTTTAATCCTTGGGGCTGGGTTTAATCGGTTGAGATGTTTGAAAAACGGAATGATCATTCCCGCTGCCATTACAATACTAAGTGCGATATAGGATAATTCTAGCATGTTTTATTGTATTACGTTGTATATACAACTTGTATTCAAAATAATTAGTTAACGAGATTGTTTAATACCAACTGAAGGGCGTCTTCTCCTTCGTTGCCTAATTTTTCTCTTGCGGTCACCATAGCTCTATTCCAGGCCGGAATCACGGTTTCCAAATGCACTTTGCCTTTCTGGGTGAGTTGCACAAGTCCATTGTCCAATTTGCTGATGTAGTTTTTCGAAAATAATCGAGTCAAGTTTCTGCTTAAAGATGATTTTTCAAGATATAGGATGTCACAAATCTCCTTTTGCATAACAGCTTCCCGCTTGGCAACTACAAAAAGAATACTCAGTTGACTATTGCTGAGTCCGTAAGGCTTTAGTTCATGCCTGAAAATTTCACTTACTATGCGTTGTATCCTTGAAATTCTGCCGGAAATGCACAGACGTGGATTACAACTTTCAATGTTCGGGAAGACCATGTTTTTTGCTGACATGGTTCAAATATAACGAATAGAGTTGTATATACAACTAATTGATGAAAATAAACGCACCCTGCTTTCGGGTGCGTTTATAAAATTATTCCGATTTGGTTAGTTAATCTTTTTGGTGATGTCTTTTACAGAATCTTTATGAAGCGTAACGGTCATCATTTTGAGCTTAACATAGTCTTCGTGAAAGAAGTAGTAACCAAACTGTTTGCACTTTTCACCACAATTTCTACTCCCACTTCCGGAATCCTTGATCAAGAACCAGGTTTTTCCGTCTTTTTCATAATAACCTACCATATGCATGGCGTGGTCATCTGTGGTGGTCTCATTACTGAACCTGAATTGTCTTGCACTTTCATCAATATTCTCTGAAGGGATATCAAATGAAGGAACTACAGCGATTTGAGCTTCAGACTCAAAACCGGCTTCTGAAACATCTCCACCAATGCTCACACCATATCCATCTTTAATGGCCTTTTTAATGGCTCTCATATAATCATCTAGTGGAACGTTCATATAGTCTTCACTATTCCACCAATTATCTGGCACATCATATTCGGTTTTTGTCCAGTAAGGCTTTTCCATTAGTGACATCAAATTCACATAGTCAGAAGGAGTTATTTTCAAGTGGTCTTTAAGGTATTGTTTAGGAGACATGCTCTTACCATCTACTTTTACCTTTTCTGGTGGTGTTCCCATGTGAAAGTCTAAGATGGATTTAACAGTCTTTACAACTTCTTCTTCGTTCCAGGCATTTTGTGTTTTGACAGATGCCAGGTAAGCCTCAATTTCATCAAACATAACGGCATGAGTGTGAAATTTTTGACCGGCCTTCATGCCAGTATATGATGTCCTTGGAACGGCACCATATGCATTCATGATTTTTGCAACAGCATTTGTTTCACTGCCTTCTCCCAGGTTCATATCACCTCTATGTGCAACAAAATATTTCGCACGTTCCACATATTCCCAATAAACCGTGTACATTTCTGACAGCTGTACTTCTTTTCCTGAAATACGTTTCACTTCAGATTCGAAGAATGAAGTAGTTGAGAAGCACCAACATGTTCCTGTGTTTCCCTGAGAGATGACACCCGTATGCCAGATCGTTTTGTACAAATCCGGATCGGTAGGGTAGTCCTTGCCTTTGGTATCGATTTTTAGCCTTTTATAGGTTTTTGGGGATTCGTTCTTCTGGTCGTACTCAGTAATCCCTTTGAGGATGGTATTTTGATAATAACCGGGCTTGTATTCTTTAAAAGTGGCCTTGTCGTCCTGCCCGAAACTCAGTCCACTCAATAGCAATATGCCCGTTGAAATAAATAATTTAGTCACTTGATATGGTGTTAGTTAAAATTCGAATAAATGAGGCGTTAAGATAATAAAAAACGCAGGAACAATGTCCTGCGTTTCACTACAAAATATTGGGGAATGCAATTATCCGCACTTGGATTTACAGCATTTCTTTTTGCTTTTCTTTTTTGACGTTACTAAGGTCATTTCATCTACCAAATGAGTCGCGCCAGCATATTTATCGATGATGAATAAAACGTATCTGATATCAACCGAAATGGTTCTTTGCAATTCATCTTCAAAGGCAATATCCCCGCTCATGGCTTCCCAGTTACCATCAAAGGCACAACCAATCAGTTCTCCGTTGCCATTTATTACCGGACTTCCGGAGTTTCCACCAGTGATGTCGTTATTAGAAATGAAACAAACTCTCAGGGAACCATCCTGACCGTATTTTCCAAAATCACGTTTGTTGTACAATTCCTTTAATTTAGAAGGTACAGTGAATTCGGGGTTGTTCGGATCTTCTTTTGCCATCAAACCATCAATGGTTGTATAATAATCGTAAATAACACCATCTTTTGCTTTGTATCTTTTCACGTTTCCATAAGTCAATCTCATAGTGGAATTGGCATCAGGTGCAAATAATTCATCTGAATCCATTTGTCTTAGACCATCCACAAATAAACGCATGGATTTCTGCAAACTAGCCTCAGCTGAACCAGCCAAAGGACGGACCTTGGTGCCAAACGCCAATATAAAGTCATTGATCAATTTAAATCCTTTGTCGTTTTCAATAGATGCGGCAGTCAAAGTATCAACTGACTTCATGAACCTCTCTTCACTTGTAAATATGGATGAGGCATAGTATTCTTTAGCAAAACGATCCCAGTCACCCTTGTACTCAGTATTAATGCTGGTTAACATCTCTGGGTGCAATTGTGCAGGAACATCCTGAGAGTAGATTTTCATCATGGCCGCGAAGATATTTTGATCAGTGCTGGCGTTGTAATCTTTAAAATGACCTTTGGCCGCTTCTTTTAATTGCTCCCTGGTCATCTTCACGGTTGATTCGTCCTCTGAGCCTAATCCTGCCTTCATTGGACGTAAAATGGTCCAGTGCATGATATTGATGTCTGGTCCGAATACAGCTTCTTGTAAGTAAGTCTGAGCTGACCAATAATTATCTTTGGCTTCATAAGCTGCAGCGATATCACTGATCACATTGCCGTATTTAGCCTTGCGCTCCGGAGTGGCATCCGCCCAGGTTTGATACCTGTCTTCAATGGCTTTTTTCTTGTCGTAAACTTTGTTTTTTACCAGTTGCTCGCTTTGTCCAAGAAAGTATTTCCAGTAGTTACTGACCTGAGCGTACTTGGATGCATATTGGATACGAACTTTGTCACTTTTATCCATGTCGTTTTTCATCAACTCCAATTTCTTGGCTCTGATTTTAACACGGGCAGGTTGATCTTTCTCAACAGCTAATTTCACACCATAAGAAGTTAAAAATCTGTCGGTAGATCCTGGGTACCCTAAGATCATGGCATAGTCGCCAGGCTCTACTCCTGAAATGTTAACAGGAAGGTGATGTCTTGGAGAAAATGGTTTATTAGAACTGCTATGATCAGCTGGCTTGTTGTCGGCACCGGCAT
>JAUILH010000055.1 GCA_030433115.1 Bacteroidia bacterium
ATCGTCTTCATACAAAAAGGCCTGTTTCACCCGGTACCGTATCTCGTAATGCTGTTTTCCATGCACATAGACGTCCGGATCACCGATCTTGATGTTCATATGACTGGAAAGCCGCTGAGAGAACTTTCCGTCCACCTGGGCCTTGTGTCCCGGCACTTTGACCTTTGAGATCTCGATCTTGCGTTTTTCTTTTTTTCCTTCTGAAGTCAGCAGGTCGTACTTGGTCTGAATCGTCCTGTAAATACCGTGCTTGGACATGGTGAAATTTACGTCGTAATTCTCCACCACATCGAAGTAACCATCCTCACTGATGTGAATATCCACGGTGTAGTTGTTCACATCAAATCCCTGGGCATGCCCATGGCTAAGTGAACAAAGTACAAGCAGAAGGCCGAAAATGTATCTCATGGCCTAAGTAAAGTCCACTTTCACATTTTCCCTGCTGGCGTCATCCCCCTCGTAGTAATCGTAATGCGTATAGTTGAATATCCCTGCGAAAAGCACACCCGGGAAGCTTTCGCCATAGGTATTGTTCTCCCGAACGGTGCCGTTGTAGTAGCGTCTGCTCCTTTCGAGGTTCTCCTCAATTTCGTTCAGCTTTTCCTGAAGGTTGATAAAGTTCGTATTCGCTTTCAGATCCGGGTAGGCTTCGCCCAGGGCAAATATCGAACGGAGTGTTTGCTGAAGTGCGTTCTCTGCCTTGATCTGCCCGTTGATGTCGTCGGAAGGCACTGCCATGGCGGCATTACGCGCCTGGATGACATTCTCCAGGGTGGATTTTTCGTGGGCGGCATAGCCTTTCACCGTTTCCACCAGGTTCGGGATAAGGTCGTAGCGGCGCTTGAGGGCCACGTCGATATTACTCCAGGCATCTTTTACCGTGTTTCGGTTCTTTACGAATCGGTTGAAGACAGAGATCATGAGCAGGATGATAACGAGCCCACCTCCTAAGAAAGCAATAAGGTATATCATGGTGCAGTATTTATCTGGTTAGTAAGTGCGTATGTTGAATTGTTACATAAAGGTAGTGAATTGGAGTGAGATGTACTGTGTTCGTTGTTCGTTGTTCGTTGGTTGTCACTTCGATACATCCGCCTGCGGCGGACACTCAGTGACCATGGTTATGGGTTTTCGGTTGTGGGTTGTGGGTTGTGGGTTTTGAGTTGTGGGTTTTGAGTTGTGGGTTGTGGGGTGTCATTCAGAGCGGACCCTGAGCGGAGTCGAAGGGTGGGTTGTGGGATGGAGGGAGTCGGGAGTCGGGAGTCCGAAGTCGGGAGTGTCACTTCGATACATCCGCCTGCGGCGGACACTCAGTGACCATGGTTCTCAGTTGTGGGTTGTGGGTTGTCAGAGGTTGATTTACTATTGCTTATGGTTATATATTATTTACTGCTGGTGGACCCTTCGGTATAATTCCGTTCACTTCGACTCCGCTCAGTGTACCTGAATCACTCAGGGTCCAATGTCATTCAGAGCGGACCCTGAGCGTAGCCGAAGGGTGGGGTGTCGGGAATCGGGAGTGTCACTTCGATACATCCGCCTTGCTTCGGCTCCGCTCAGCAATCAGGCGGACACTCAGTGACCATGGCTTTTGGTTCGGGGTTGTGGGTTGTCTGGTGTCGGTTGTCGGTTGTCACTTCGAGTGTTTTCGAGTATGGCGAGAAAAAGTATCGAGAAGCTCAGTAGAACTACAATTTTCCGCACATTGATTGGCTCCCGAAGGCATATGTATCGAAAGTGGTAAATAATGCCAATGTTATTCTTCCCCTTCTTTTTTGCATTGCCCAAATCGAACATTCACGAACACCGAAATTTCAACTTAAAGGGTGAGTAAAAAAGAAGCAAAATATTGTTAGCCTGCTCACCAGCTGGCCCGTTCGCTAAATACATCCACTGGATGTATTTTTAACGCTCCGTCCGGGTCCCGAAGTCGTCTCTGATGCGCTTTTTAGTTCAGGCAGTATTTTAAAAAATCTTTTTCCGCAGTATAGCTATTCATTTTCCGTTAAAAATTCCGGATGCCGGCGTGGAATTTAGGAAAATGAATAGGGTTTCATAGTGCGATCGCAGCTATGAAAATACCTCTGGAAAAAGGCTCCTTTTTTTGTTCCTTTTTTTGGAGAGGCAAAAAAAGGAAAAGAAACCCTTTGGACGAGCAAAGAAAATGAAGAGAGAGATATTGAGAAGCGGTTCTCGATACAATCTGCCTGATTTCGATACAATCCGCCTGCGGCGGATCACTCAATCAACGGCAGATCATCCTCCAAAAGTGGACAGGCTCGAACTGACCGTCTAGATTTTTGATTCTAGCATCTTGGCTCTCCTACTAAGATACCGACATACTAAAATACTAACATACTAAATGTAAGCCGAAACCGTAAGAAACCCCATTAAGGTAACAAGCAGTATCCAAAATAACGGCATAACAAACTTGATCCACTTATTAAACCCGATCTTTACAATGGCAAGGGCAGCCAGGATAAGTCCGGTAGGGTTGATGAAGAAGAACAGGCCCATACCGTACATGTAAGCGTTTACCACCACTTCTCGTGCCACGCCCGCCGTGTCGGCCAATGGCGCCATGATCGGCATGGTGAGTACCGCCATCCCTGAAGAGGACGGGATAAAGAAGGACAGGCCGTTGTAGATCAGGAACATCACATTCGAAAACACCCCTTTCTCCATACCGGTAGTCAATCCGGAGGCGTTGTAGAGCATGGTGTCGCCTATGAGTCCGTCCGTCATGATGACGGAGACGCCACGTGCGATCCCAATGATAAAGGCAACCCCCAGGAGCGTCCCTGCTCCATTGGAAAACGCCTCGACGAAGTCGGATTCTTTGATCTTACCCACGATCCCGATGAGGATGGCCCCAACCAGGAAGGTAGCGGTCATTTCCACGAACCACCAGTCCAGTTGGGATACGCCTATCACCATAATGATAAAGCTTAGAGAGAAGATGGTGATGATGAGCCGGAGGCGGTTAGTGAGTTTGGAGTTGGTCTGTGCGTGGGTGAGCCCAAACATTTTTTCAATGCGATCCTTGTGTTCATAGATAATGGACCGACTGGGATCTTTCTTTACTTTGGCCGCATAGCGAAGAATGTAGACAATGGTGATGGCCACACAGATGAGCAGGATGAGCAGTCTCCCCTCCCAGCCCGAGGTCCAGTTCACCCCGGCGGCGTCTGAAGCGATGATAGTGGAAAACGGATTTACGGTGGAGCACATAGATCCCACGGCCGAACCCAGGAAGATACAGGCCAGCCCCACCATGGCGTCATAGCCGGCGGCGATAAAGACGGGGATCAGGATGGGGTAAAAAGCCATGGTCTCTTCTGCGAGTCCGAAGGTGGTCCCTCCCGCCGCGATGAGCGTGGTCACCAGGATGATGAGCCAGTATTCCCGTCCTTTGAGCGTGCGTGCCAGCCAGGAGATCCCGGCATCGAAGGCACCGGTGCGGTTCATGATGCCTATGAGTCCGCCGATAAACAGCACCAGGAAAATAATATCTGCCGATTCTATGATCCCTTTAACGGGCGACTGTATAAAGGCGCCAAACCCTTGTGGTTTAGCTTCCACTTTCCGGTAGGTGCCCGGGATGTTGATGGGTTTATAGATGTCTCCGCTGGTAAATTTTTCTACCGGGATCTTCACTTCCAGGGCCTCCAGGGTTTCCTGGGTGGCGGGTAGTGACTCCGTCCCCTCCGCATGGGTTTTTGTAAACATCTCTGTCTCGCTGTTATAGGCCAGGGTATCGTATTTCCCGGCGGGGACCACCCAGGTAAGCAGGGTGACGAGCCCGGCGATAAGTAAAAGGATGGTTTGGGCGGTGGGGAATTTGAGTTTTTTCATTGGTTGCATTTGAAAACGTCTGCTAAAGATAACTTATTATTATTGAGACGGCTTGATAGTAACTAACTCCTAGGAGTTAATAATAAAATTACTGTGAGATGCTGTGCTAAACTTTAATGACTTTTATATCTTGCCTGTTCTTTATGAAACCAAAACGAATCATTCTCATACGCCATGGGGAATCTGAAGGAAATGTAGATCGCGGCATTTACTCAACAGTTCCGGATTACAAATTAAATCTTACTGATAAAGGAAAACAACAGGCTCTAGAATGCGGTAAAACATTAAAACATATAGTGAGAGATGAACCCTGTTTTTTCTATATCTCTCCACTATGGAGAACCAGGCAAACATTCCATGAAATCACAAAAGCCTTTTCAGAATCTCAATATCAAATGAGAGAGGAACCTCGAATACGAGAACAGGAATGGGGACATTTAAAGGATATTGAAACATGTGACCTCATAGATAAAGAGCGTGATGCTTATGGTGTCTTTTACTATCGGATCCCCGATGGAGAGTCGGCTGCTGATGTTTACGATAGAGTAAGTGATTTCTTTGGAACACTTCACAGGGACTTTGAGAAACCTAACTTCCCGGAAAACTGTATCATCGTGACTCATGGTATGAGCATACGGTTATTCTTGATGCGTTGGTTTCATTGGACGGTGGAAGAGTTTGATCGACTAAAAAACCCAGATAACTGTGCTACAATAATTCTAGAAAAGAATGAAGATGATAAATATGATTTGAAAAGTGAATTGGGGTATAAGAAAATTTAAATAGTGTATTCGGATGGCAGATTTGTTATTTGGTGAACCGCATGGAATTAAAGAAGGGTCAATATTTCCTGATCGTAAAAATTTGATAATAGCTGGACTTCACAGAAGTACAATGCACGGTATAGACGGAAACGGAAATGAAGGTGCCGCTGCAATAGTATTATCAGGTGGTTATGAGGATGATAAAGACTTAGGAGATGAAATCATTTACACTGGGCACGGTGGAAATGATCCTGCAACAGGAAAACAGATCGATCATCAGTCGTGGAATGATTTTGGGAATGCAGGTTTGGTGGTTAGTGAAATCCGACAGCTCCCTGTGAGGGTCATCCGAGGGTTTAAACATAATTCTCCTTTTTCGCCTAAGAGTGGATATAAATACGCCGGTTTGTTTCGCGTGGTTGATCATTGGGAAGAAATTGGGAAAAGTGGATATAAGATTTGCAGATTCAAGCTACTTAAAGAAAGTGCAATGCTCGAAGAATCTTTCCCTGAGGTTAAGGAAGGTGTTTTAGTTAAGGTGAAACAAGGAAACGGAGTGGAGAAATGGTTTTCGATTGGTCATCCTTCACCTCCTGGCACGAATGCACAAAGAATATCAGTAGATGGAAACTTGGCAAATAATTTAATTGGAAGTCAAGTTGGCGATAAACTTGAATTTGGAGTGGGGTTTGAAATACTAGCAATCAAGAGATACTTGAGTAAATAGCTATATCAAATCAATTAATGGAATATCTGCGGGAGCCATCTTATACGTATGTAAATCATTTTTCTTTACCCAAGCTATTCGATCATGATCTGTTAGCTCAAAAGTGGCTTGAATAAATTCACATTTATATGCAATTAGAGTGATCGATAATTCTGGATAATCGTGAGAATTCTCACCGATTCGTTCGGTGATTTTTATTTCCATACCAAATTCCTCATGAAGTTCACGTGTGAGGGATTCCTCTTCATTTTCACCTTGCTCAATCTTACCGCCAGGAAATTCCCAAAAACCTGAGAGTGATTTTCCTTCCTTTCTTCTGGCAATAAGGAAGTTGTTTTCGCTAAAGATAATTCCACAAACAACTCTAACTTGATTCACTAATAATATTCTTTTATATAAGCATACGCCCGATCAAATAAAACTTGATCTTTGATCTTATATTTTGCCCAAAGTATTTTGCGTAAAGAACTTTGAACTTCGCGCTCTCCTTGATTCGATAGTTGCCAACCGGGAAATCTAACCATTCGCACAATAGCGTCGATATCTGAAACGATGCGTTCTACTACTGCAGGGGTTTCGTCCGTTTTAAGTTCTAGGAACAGTTCTGTAAGTGCGGCTTGAGGTGTTTTCTCTTGAATTAACTGCTCTAATTCTTTTTCAGCTTGTACAGTTTCTTTTGCCAACTTGCACAACTCTTTCACAAATTCGATGGACGTGATTAAGCCTCTTTCCGCTCTATCTCGCAGTTCTTCCAGTCGATCACTGAGCTTCACAAATTTTGGGTTGCCTGCGTATTTCTTGAATCGTTTTATAAGGATTTTCTCTAATTTCTTAGCATTCTTAGGATCTGGATTATTGAAAATTTCCTCAATTACATCGGCATCCAAACGGAATTCGGACAAATCATGTACTTCACCCACATGCACATTCTCGTGCATTATTTTCAATGTCTTTGGTCCATGGGTAAACCAAAGTAGTTTGCCCAACGTACCCACAGGTGGTTTTACCGACTCATAAACCTGGGATAGCCATTTATAATCTTCGTTATAAATATCCAACAGGTTGTCAGGTGACAAAGACTCCCAGAGTTTAGCCAAATATTTATAATCTTTGGCAAAAGCGTCTTTCTTCTCGTCAGTGGGAATGGCATTCTGAGCAGCCTCAAGACCTTCAAATCCGGGTATTGTTCTGTCTACACCCTCAAAATGACTCAATGCATCCTCCATGGCTTGGGGTAATTTACCTCTTAACTCAGATAAGTTGGAAATAACAGTTTTTACACTTTCTTCATCAAATTGCAGCGCTTTGGCTGCGTCATCGAAGACTCCGAAGTAATCGACAATCCTTCCAAATGACTTATTGGGGTATAGCCGATTGGTACGACAAATTGCCTGGAGAAGTGTGTGATCTTTCAATGATTTATCGAGATACATGGTTTGAAGTATAGGCGCGTCAAAACCAGTGAGTAGTTTCGCAGTGACAATAATGAATTTCAGATTCGATTGTGCATCATTGAATTCATCAACAATTTTTTCTTGTTTGACTTTATCCATGCTCCACTTACGCTTGAATTCCAATGGATCATTGGCTGAAGTGGACATAACTACCACACTCGCGTCTTCAGGGAAATACTTATCCAGTTCTTCTTTGTATTGAACGCAGGCATAGCGATCTGGTGTTACGATCATTGCTTTGAACCCATGGGGTTCTACCTTTTCGCTGAAATGATTGGCAATATCTTTTACGATTCTGGCAACACGTTCAGGAGACTTGAGAAAAGCGGCCATTTTAGCCGATTTCTTGTTTAGTGCATCAGCTTCTTCATCCGATAAAGCCGCACTCTCTTTGAATTCGGCCATAGCTTTATCAATCGACTCTTTGTCTACGTGAACATCAATAAGCCTGGGTTCAAAATGTAAAGGCAAGGTTGCATCATCACGGATGGAATCTTGAAACGTGTACCTCGACATATAACCTCCTGTATCTTTTTCTGAACCAAAGGCCCAAAAAGTATTTTTATCAGCCTTGTTAACAGGAGTTCCGGTAAGCCCAAATAAAAAGGCATTAGGTAGTGCAGCACGCATCTGTCTACCTAAATCACCTTCCTGGGTTCTATGTGCCTCATCTACCAGCACGATAATATTATCCCGGGTATTCATATTTGGTTTCGCATCTCGGAACTTATGAATCATCGATACGATAATCTTTCGGGTATCACGTTCCAACATGGTTTGTAATTCCTTAATGCTATCAGTAGTCTCGACGTTGGCTATATCGGCAGCATTAAAGGTGCCGCTTATTTGAGTATCCAAATCGGTACGATCTACCAAAATAATTACTGTAGGGCTTTTAAGTTCTGGAGTACGTCTAAGCTTTTGCGCGGCAAAAACCATGAGAAATGATTTACCCGATCCTTGGAAATGCCAGATTAATCCTTTCTTTATTCGTCCTTCTTTTACCCTTTCAACAATTTTATTAGCTCCTTCATACTGTTGAAAACGTGGAATAATCTTTATTCTTCGCTTCTTCTTATCCGTAGAGAAAAGTGAGAAATTCCGCATAATATCCAGAAGCCTACCAGGATTTAATAGATCGGATAATTCTTTACCTACTTCCCCTAATCCGAGTCTTTTTGCAATGGCTTCGTCATCATTTTCTAATCTCCATGGGGCCCAAAATTCAAGGGGACATCGAATAGCTCCATAGTATAGTTCTTTCCCTTCTGTAGCAAAAGATAAAATGTTAGGTACGAAGAGTTGGGGTACGCTGTTTTCATAGATATCATGTATTTCATGAGCACCGTCCAACCAACTTATAGATGGACGGATTGGAGTCTTCGCTTCCCCCACTACAACTGGTATACCATTTATCATCAATACGATATCCGGTATCTTGGTTTCACGATGATGGACACGGAACTGATTGGTGATTACATATGTATTATTGGAAAGGTTCTCAAAATCAATTAACCGCACAGGAACATGACGGTTGTTCTCGCCAAATGGCATCGTTTTTTCCCCTGTTAACCACAGAAAGAACTCCTCATTAGCTTTTACCAAACCAACTTGGTTTACCCCAATCAAAATGGCCCTCAGTTTGTAAATAACCTCATCCGCCAATTCATGGTTCGAATTGATCTCCGGGTTAAGTCTTATGAGAGCCTCTTTAAGCTCACCTTCAGCCATTACTTCATTTACTCCGCGTTGAATTTGATCCGCCGACTTGTAAACCCATTTCACCCCGTAAGAAGTATTAGGCTCATAAACTGCATCGACATTCAAATTCACACCGCTGAGCTCGTGAATTATATAATGCTCTACGCTATTGAGTTCGTTAAAGGACAAATAAATAAATTAAGTATAAAGAAACAAACTAGATAGATTCGGAATATTGCAATAGATGTTTATAGGCGATTTCAATGTGTTCTTTAGAAAATAGATTAGCTTTTCTCTTATTCCATTTTGATACTGCATTTAGCACGAATTCAAGATCTTTAGATCCATGTTCCTTAATAACATAGTCTACTGTAGCTAAAAGTTCCAATGCATAAGTGGACTCAAACCCATTTAAAAGTTTTACAACATCATCAAGCCGTATTCTTTGTTCATTGCTAAGTTCCGAATCAATATATTTCTTAACTTCTTTAAATCGATTGTAATTTAGTATTAAATACTCGAAAGGTTTAACGTCATTTTGCTCCATCCCTTTTAAATACTTTCCGTTCAGATTGAAAAGTACGTGATTCAATTGTACAGAATATGGACCATAGTGGTGAGCTGTGAAATTTAGTCTTAGATTTTCTCCTCTTCGTTGCAAGAAGTACGCTAATTTATTTGCCACAAAGAGACTACTTGTTTCTCCTACTGCCTCATAATTATACATCATGTATAACAACATTGCCCTAGCTGGAGTTAATTTTGCTTTTTTGTTTGCACCTTCTTTCTGTAGGATTTTCTTTATTTCAGCATTCGGCATATAGATTTGAATCTCAATATCTAAATCCTCAAGAGCACCGACAATTAATTCCTTTACTTTTCTCCACTCCAATCCTCCATGACCACATCCAAGAGGAGGAATTGCAACACTTTTAATTTTGTGTTTAATTAAGGCATTTCTTAAAGCAATAAGACCTGACTCTATATATTCATATTTTGAGTTTCCTCGCCAGTGCTTTTTCGTAGGAAAGTTGATAATCAATTTATGATTCATTAGATCGCCATCTAACACAACTAACACATCACCAATTTTAAAACTTCCTGATTTGCAGGCTTCTAAATATTCTTTATAATTCTGTGGATAACTATTCTTAAATTGAAGTGCAATACCCTTGCCCATAACTCCAACTGTATTAACAGTGTTGACGAGTGCTTGAGCTTCTGATTCCAGTAGATTCCCTTTTCTAAATGTAATCATGGATAGTACAATTTACAATTATTATCGATATATACAGGAATGTTTAACCCTAATTGCTCAAGGATTTCATCAAAATAGACTTTTCTATCTTGTGTTTTCACAACAATAAAATCTATATAATTTACAGGAATATAGTCTCGTATTAAGAACTCTGCTTGTTTATAATCTTGTCGAGAAAGAAAGGATTCATCGTTTCTCCAGATTTGGCTTTGAATTATTTCCCACTTGAGATTATTTAGTCCATCTGGAGAATTATAGAATTGAGCTAGAGCTATCTTTGCATTACGATCAGTAATTATGTACTGTAATGTTGAGTTAAAAACGTTTTCAATTCTTATCCCAATGAATACAATATCATTTTGGTTCCTTCTAGTAACACCTTGATAGCCTTTCATTATTAGATAAAGCATGGGGGAATGGCCAGCATAATAAAATGGAATATATTCACCCAACGTTCCTGCACCATCCAGAGGGATTTGATAATCATGCCTGTCTCTTATTAGTTGATTATGACCAATATTTACATAATTTGGGTCTTGATTTATATGATCTCTATGACACATTCCATTCTCTAAAATGTATTGGACGTTAGACCAATGCACCATTCTATAGATGTTAATGTTATCAGGAACTGGCATTAATAAAATTTATCTGTGATCTAGATGCAGCAAAAGTAAAACAATTAAGAAGAACGGTAGTTAATAGTCTCATCAAAACCTATTCTGTGTTAAATTTAGATTGTTAACATCTAAGTGTCCACATTCTATAAGTAGAATCGTTTTTATCTCGCTTACTTCAAAGCATAAATTATATCAACACCTCCAAATATTGAAAGACCCAGTCTTCGGGTTTCCTCGTATACATTTAATTCGTGACTTTCCTTGTTCCTAATTTCTTTTAGTAACATTCCGTTTTCAAATTGTACTGCCGTTATCCAATTACTTTCTTTGGCATGCATCAATAAGTTATAGAGCATAGGCTTATTATTAAATCCTTTATCGCCCTCAACCTTTTTCTTTAATTGACTCTCTACGATTTTGGCAAGATCTCTTGTTGCTTTTAGCCATTCTCCCTCGCTTACCAATTTTATCACAAAGTCCAATTCATAATGCACAGCAGTGTCTAAATGGTCTATATTACCTTTCAACTGCTCTAGTTCACTTAATGCGTTAGGACCAAGTGCATTTTTTGTTTTCATATGCGTGATTAATAGGTCTATATAGCCCTTTTTGATGCGTTGGTTTTCTTGATATAACTTACTAATTAATTCATCTTTTCTTGTGGCCTTTTCTCGCTCGTCGATAAATAACCAGAGGAACAATAATGCTATGGCTGCCAAAACAAACTCAAAAAAATCTCGCCACCGCATGGTTAGAATATCTGATTAATTAAACTTCTTTGAAGCGCTTTAGAAGAATCTAACTTTTGTTGTATTAGCGATAAACTACAGGTGATCTTATCTAAATTGGCTATGATTTCATCTTGGATACTGATAGGAGGCAACCCCAATTTTAATTTCTCCATCCCTGCTTTAGTGATGTGGGGCATTGTCGATCCACTGACTTGACGCATCATTCTTCGTGTTATTTCCTCTAAATTATAGAACATGAATTGTTGTCTTAATTCTCTTTCATCACATACCACCTTCCAAATATGATAATGAAATATTGCTTTTTCTCCTTCCCAAATTTTTGCACCGAAAGTAGCCGACCACATATATAATAGATCCCCTTTCTCACAATAGTTCTTTTCAGGAAGTTTTAAGTTAGAGTAATAAAAATCAGTCCCAGTACCTGTTAGGTTTTGTAGTCTAATTACGGGAATTCCTGAATCTTCCCATTCAGTTTTTTTATATGCTCTACCATTTATAAATTGTGCAACTTTACCTTGTTCAACAACCTTATAATCTTTGGGTAACCAACCAATCTCACTTTTAATGCAATCAATAGGATTGAAAGGAGCCTTCTTTGGAAATTGAAAGATTTCTTTCAATTTGATGTCACGAATAGTATCAACTAATTCATACAATTCGTGTTCACGCTCCACAATCTCATCCATCGCCCAAAGCAACTCCGCCAATTGAGCTTGGTGGTCTTTGGGTGGGATTATGAACTCCTGGTCTTTTAAATCTCCCCAGTTTATCGTTGGTGACAACCCACCAACAGAGATATCGACCATCCGGTGCATGAATTGATCAGAATGCAAGAAGAAAGGGAATAACTTAGGATCTATTACGTCCGGATTTGCTCTAAATACAAAAGCATGGGCTGAACAAATACCCTCAAAATTAACTATTGCTGCTTTTCTTTGATAGGCTCTTCTTTTTCCATAAATAATATCCCCAGGATAGCATCTGAGTTTGCCTCCCTTAACATCTGATGGCACTCCTTTACGCCGAATATGAATGTCTTCTCCATCTAAATGTTCTAAACCAACATATACCTCAACATTAGCCTCTTCTGGTTTTACTGTTTCAGAAATCTTTCGAGCAATCTCAGAGAAACGATAAGTCTTCCACGTCGATTTATCTAAACGATTTAGATTTATTTGATCTACTTCATTTACCATTTATTCAAGAATTTCAAATAATTGATTCATAGAGTCTTTTAATTCGTTTTTTGATTCTTCCCAATTGACCAAGGCTTCCTCTAATGACATACACTCAGTTTTCTCCACATTACTTACATATTGCGCTATGTTTAAAGAACCATCATTGTTCAGTATATCTTCGATATCAACCAATCGAGCGAAATCATCAATATCAATAAAGTCTTTATAACCATTGAATATTTTCTCAATATGATGATTCTCCAAAAAGGCAATGTTTTTGTCTTGCCTAACCTCTTTCACGGCATTTACAATAAGCACCTTTCCTTGACGCTCTTTTGGCTTATTGGTTCTCGTTATAAGCAGACAGGCCTCCATAGGAGAATTGTAGAACAGATTAGGCCCTAATCCGACTACACATTCCACTAAATCTTCCTCAACCATATTTCGCCTCATTTCAGCCTCCGATTCACGAAATAGAATTCCATGAGGCCATAGTGAAATAGAACGTCCATTATTTTCATCCAAACTCTTTTGAATATGCTGTTGAAAAGCATAGTCTGCACAACCCTGGGGAGGTGTTCCCCAAATATTTCGACCATAAGGATCATTAGCAAAACTCTTTTGATCCCAGGCTTTTATTGAATATGGTGGATTGGCTAGGATTACATTGAATTTCTTCAACTCATCATTCTCCAAAAAAGCAGGATTAGCTAAAGTATCGCCTCGAACTATGCTAAACTCCTCTATCCCGTGCATGAACATATTCATCCGCGCAATAGCTGAAGTAATTAGGTTAATTTCTTGTCCATATAATTTGAGTGTTCGGTATTCCTTACCTTCTTCTTTTAAGTGCAGGGCACAATTCAATAATAATCCTCCTGATCCACAAGTAGGGTCATAAACAGTTTCCCCGGGCTGTGGATCCATAATCATGGTCATGAGCTTAACCACGGTGCGATTGGTATAAAACTCGGCAGCCGTATGTCCGCTATCATCCGCAAATTCTTTGATAAGGTATTCGTATGCATTCCCCAGCTTGTCGTCAGGGATATTACTTAAGCTTAACTTATGTTGCGAGTAGTGCTCAATAAGGTTGGTAAGCGTTTCATCGCTCAAACGATTTTTGTTGGTCCAGGAAGCATCTCCGAAAATGCCGTAAAGTGTATCGGGATTAGCCTTTTCAATGGCCCGCATAGCTTCTTGTAATGCCATGCCTACATTGACTGTAGTTTCACGAACATCATTCCAATGGGCATCCTCAGGTACTTGAAAATGGTGATGTTCGGCAAAGGCTGCGTACTCCATATCGCCATCACTTTCTTCTAGCGCCTTTTCAAATTCTTCATCATAGACATCACAGATGCGTTTAAAGAATAGCAGAGGGAAGATATACTGCTTATAGTCTCCAGCATCAATGGTACCGCGTAAGGCCGTTGCAGCCCCCCAGAGGTATTTTTCAAGTTCTTTTTGGGTCATACTTCTGTGTTTATGACGACTGATTTTGCGTCAATATCATTTCCATCAGTTAACTGTTTGATAGCTTCATTGACATATAAAGCTCGCTTCTGTAAAAATTCGTTGTAGTCTTTTTTAAGCTTATTATTTTTTTCCTCATTATTTAAACCCTTATAACCTCCATTCGCTAATTCCTGAATCGGAATCAAATGGCTTCGTAATCTTGCATTTACAGTGTCCTCATCCATCCATGAATAGCGCTCTTTTAGATATTCCAGGGGTTCCTTATTGCTAATATTCAAATTAGTTTTGTCCGAAATTAAAGCACAGTTAAGTGCCAAATTTGGTTCAACATTAAGATGTTTTATTAGAGAATCAGGATAGATATGATGATAATGTCTTTTACTTTTGAGAAGCTGATTTCTATTTAATTTAGACCCATCTGCAAAATCCAATGCACCCAAATAATAGAAGACCGCCATAATACCTCGAGCCCTAATACTTTCCCGTTTTGGCCAACCGGCTTTGATCAATTCATCAATGTCTGCTATCGGATGTTTATCCCTGTTCAATACCGGCACATCTTGCTCATCAAATAATTTACTGTTGTCTTTTCTCTCTCCTCGAATAATATTCTGAAGCGTCATATAATCATTATACGCGTGATTAGCCGCTGAATTCTCATATCTATCAGTGAAAAATGAACTCCACAAATATTTTTTTAATAGCTTGTTAAATACGCCTTTTTCATCCACGTTTTTTGGTTCATGTTTAAAAAGTGCAGCAATTACAGCCAGCACAGCATTTGTAGGAAGCCTTTGTCTGTCATAGATCCCTTGGTTTTCTAAAAACTCTGTCATCTTTCTCAGCCCGGTTTCCATTGCGCTCCAATTATCAACCATTAATTCTTTGTCCATATCCCACATCCCCCTTTGATTTGGTAACTTATTTTGTATTAATGCAGATGTAGCCAGAATTAAATATGAAATGCGTTCATAATGAATGATATAGGGATTTTGTTCAGTAAGATGATTTTCTAAGTCATCTAATGACTTACCTGTTGCGCCTTCAATTTCTGCTCTAATTATATCATATTGAGAAAGTGGTTTACTATTAGTGTTCATATTTATAAATACCTGAAGCGCAGTATCTTTGGATGTATTAGAAGGTAGTTCCAAATAAGGAAGATTATAATGCGTTACTGTTTCTCGAACATCTCTTATATCATTTAGTAACGTCTGTTTACTTTGCATCCAATTAAACAAGCTATTTTCATAATCGTCTTCCCCTTTCTTAGGTTTGTATTGCAAAAGTGCCTGCTTTACCCAATTTTCAATTTCTTCATTAATATCTCCAGGTCGGAATAAATTCATAGGTATTAAACCTCTTAGGAAAGTCTTCTCTGGAGAATCTACCCAAAGTGGTTTCATACGTCCTTTATTATCGACCCAGCGACCTTTACAATAAATATAAACCTCGGATGGATCCGTATCCTCGTAATATTTATCGTATTTTCCTATATACAGGAAGTATTGGTCCCAATCGTAATTATTATTCAAAGTTCTCCACAGAGCAGTAATTCTCTGTTGACCATCCAAAAGATGTTCTGTTACTCTACTTTGAGTCTCAGGGGCTGTAGCTATGTATCTCGATATAAACTGTTCCTTATCCACATTTAGAATTAAGGTTATTCCTAAAGGAAGATTTTGAATTACTGTATCCAATAAGCTACATATGCGATTTTTATCCCATGCCTGGTGTCGTTGAAATCTGGGCAACTTAATTTCTCCATTATTTACTTTCTCAAACCATTGCGAAATTTTTCGGTCTTGGGCTTGACTAGAAGGCATTTTTCTAATTTCCATTTGAAATAAAGTTTCGTAAAATCAATTTAAACTTATCTTCAGCTTCCAAACTTTTCTCCCAAGCATCCTTTAATTCTGACAATGCTTCTTCTACAGATGGAAGATTATCTTCAATAATCTTTTCAATATACAGTGGAATGTTGAGGTTGTAGTCGTGTTCTTCCAGATCGCCCTGTGAAGCCACTTTCACATAGTTCTCAACATGTTCATAATCCTGATACCACTTGAATATTTGATTCACATGTTCCGGCTCCAGATAATTTTGAGCACGGCCAACTCTTATTTGATCCGAAGCATCAATAAAAAGCACCTTTCCTTTTTTATCCGCTTCTTTGTTTTGTTTAAATACCATGACACAGGCTGCCAACTGCGTACCATAGAAAATATTTGGACCAAGCCCAATAACAGCTTCTAGTAAATCATGTTCTAAAAGAGCCCTTCGAATCCTTCCTTCAGCTCCTTTTCTAAAAAGTGCGCCATGAGGAAGTACTACTGTCATTCGCCCAGTGCTGTTCATCGATTTTACCATGTGCTGAACCCAGGCCATGTCTCCATTCCCTTTGGGAGGTACTCCGGCAATGTTTCGCCCATAAGGATCATTGGCCCAATTCTCAGCACCCCATTCTTTAAGTGAAAAGGGAGGATTGGCTATTACACAATCGAAGGTCTTTAATCCATCAGCTTGAAAAAATGCAGGATTACGAAGTGTATCCCCTCGAACAATTTGGAAGTCTTCGATTCCGTGTAAGAACATGTTCATCCTAGCTATCGAACTTGAAGTCAGGTTCTTTTCTTGTCCGTACAATTTTAGCGTACGGTAGTCTTCTTGATTATCCTTTAAGTGATCAACGCATTCCAGCAACATTCCACCGGTCCCACAAGCCGGATCGTAAATAGATTCTTCTTCATGAGGATCCAGAATCAAACCGAGTAAGTGCACTACAGATCTGGGCGTATAGAACTCACCTGCTTTTTTGTTGGTCAAGTCGGCAAAGTGTTTTATTAGGTACTCATAAGCCTGACCAAGTATATCAGGATCTACAAGGTCATTTGACAAGGTGTATTGTGAGAAGTGCTCTATTAGGTCAATCAGTAATCTGTCAGAAAGTTTGTTCTTGTTGCTCCATTGGGCATCTCCAAAAATTCCATAAAGAAACTCCTGGTTGGCTTGTTCGATGCCCCTTAGTGCTTTTTCGATAGCCAATCCAACATTAGTTGTTGTCTCTCTAACATCCTTCCAATGACAATTATTCGGAATTATAAAACGGTGGAATTCTGGTAGATTTGCATACTCCTCATCTCCTTCAGATTCCTCAAGAGCAGTTGCATATTCTTCGTCATAGACATCTGAGATTCTTTTGAAGAACAACAGAGGAAATATATACACCTTGAAGTCGGAAGCATCCACGGGTCCTTTTAATATCCATGCTGCCTTTGAAAGGTATTGTTCAAGTTGGGATAGGGTTAGTTTTTGTTGGGACATTAAATAATAAGATTCAGATAATTTCAAATATAGCTTATGCCTCCCATCAATAGATGAGAAGCATCACCAAGTTTTTAACAATGTGGATAGTAATTCGAAGGGAATTACCGGGGAGTTGAGTAAAGTTATTAAAATGATTCAAATTGGGGATCAAATTACAAAGAAATGTCCCAATCATATAATAGCTCAGTATTTGGTGGTACTGGAATCTGTAGCACGCTTACCTCTCGGTCTTTCGGAGAGAAGAGTCCATCATATAATGTATTACCCCTGACAACGGCCTTTTCACAAATAAATGGCACTAAGGAGATTAGCACGTTCTTCGAGTAGGTTTTATCAGGCTTTAAGGTTTGGGGAACATTTTTACAACCTTCAAGATCCCCCCCGAATAAATGTAGCGCTAAACTTGTCATCTCCACCGAACAACGATTTCCACCTACTTTTTCTATAACACCTTCAAGACCACAATATTTTGGGTCGGAATCTGAGAAATACGGTAACGAAATATCATAAATGGTTTCTTCACTTTCTTCCACTGAATTTGATTCTGCCTCTAGCCATCCAAGGTTTACTTTTTGCTCCTTGTATTTGACATACTTTCCATACTTCTCCTTATTCGCTTTCACCAAAGCCATAAATCGTTGTTGAAGAACTTTTTCCTGGAAACAATAAGGATGAATGATAAGATCCTTTTCCCCCTTTATCTTTTGAATGGTATAGGTATCTTGTATAACGTCTTCCAAAGTCAATCCAAAATCGGATAGTATTTTGAGGTATTCTTTGGGCATCTTTTGATCTGTAAAGAAATCGGCAAGTAATTCCAGTTGAAATTCTTGCATTGACTTTTTTACATTCGAATTTGCATCACTTCGAACTAATGTCAAAATATCTGTTACATTGTTCACCAGTACGCAGATCTTCGTTTGAAACCCTAGATTCTTTAAGTAAGAAACGACCTCGCAGCCCATAACGAACGTATCATACGAAAAGGTATTCATATTCAGGTCCTTTAGTTTCAATTGAAGATGATCTGGAAGAGATGTATGAAGGCTTAGATATACATCGTTATTATTTTTATCAACTACTGGCATTAAGTGTCCTCCCATGATGACAATTATGGAATCTGGGTTTTTTCGGAAAGACGAATACTTTTCAGAAATAGAAATTGCTAATTCTTTATTATTCGTGATTCTCATTCAATATGTTCTTGGATTAATCATCCCCGTAAAAGAAATCGTGAATTTTAATGATATCTGCACGGCCAATCTGCACTAGATTAAAGGTTTCTTTCAAATAGATCCCAAGTGATCGCTCATTATAAACAAATCGCATAATGTCATTGTAATCTCTTACAGTGTACATATCACCTTCGAGTTTATAGAAGGGAATTGACATGTTAAATCCTTCTTTTACACCTCGATTCACTATTTTACCATTGCGAAGTTTCTCACGGATACTGGAATCATCTCTTTCGGATGATGCCGTTTTAACATAGGCTGTCATCATTTGCAACCATTCTTCTGCGTCAATCATTATCCATTGGACTTTGGAAAAATCTACACCATAATCGGTGACCCAACCATAACTTGTAAACCCAAATAGGACGAACTTTTTACCATTCAACTTTGGTTTGTCCGCAAGTTCAAATTCCTGAATTTTGTAGGTAATTAAACTCACTGAGGACATATCCTTGGCCTTTTTACCATCGAAGTCCAAAGTTTTTAATGAAAAGCTATTCATGTCCGGGCGGGCACTTAATACATATTCTGTGGCTTTCAATTCGGCTTGTTCCTTCAATTGATCAATAGCCACTATTGCTCCACCGATAGCAGCAAGCCCAGCCACTGCTGCGACAACTCCATCGTCTTGGGCGTTAGTTTCGGGCAGTAACATAGTCGTGAGCAAGACGAATAAGATAATTCTCTTCATGGTTAAATTGTTTTAAGTTGAAATAGTAACCAGGAAATTTGATTACCGGGGAGTAGGTTAAAGGTAGCCAAAATTTGGATTTTTAAACTATTTGATAGTTAGAATTTTGGTAGACATTAGAATCAAGAACCAAGAACAAAGACGAGTGAATGGTGATTTGTTCATTTGATTATACCTTCATTCGTGTATAAGATCAATACTATATACAGACAACCGACCCTTCGACACTTCGACAAGCTCAGTGCAGCGCAAGCTCAGGGCATCGCAACCGAGAACCCAGAACCGATAACTAGTGATGTGGATTCGTTGATTTGTTGATTTGGTTATTCGATAGTTTGGACTTCCGACTTCCGACTTCCATCTTCGGACTAAGAATAATTAATAACAATAAACATTAATAAATCAACCGCTTCTCGATACATCCGCCTACGCTAAAGCTTCGGCGGACCATCCTCCAAAGGCGGACAGGCTCGAAGTGACAGCTACTTAATACTCACCATTCACCATTCACCCCTCACCCCTCCCCCCTCACTACTCACTATTCACTACTCACTACTCACCAGACTTCCAGCAACGATAATTCGTGGATTCGTTGATTCGTTGATACGTTGAGTCGTATTTACTCTTCACCGTTCACCCCTCACCCCTCACTACTCACTATTCAACACGATCAGATTCTTCGCTCGCCCTTCGGCTACCTGCCCGTTCCGTTCAGGCGGGCGCTCAGGGTCCGCTCTGAATGACACCCCACAACCCACAACTGAGAACCCACAACCGAAAACCCACAACCACGTGCCATGGTCACTGAGTGTCCGCCTGATTGCTGAGCGGAGTCGAAGCAAGGCGGATGTATCGAAGTGACACCCGACCCTTCGGCTACCTGCCCGTTCCGTTCAGGCGGGCGCTCAGGGCACCGCTCTGAATGACAACCGACAACTCACAACCGACCCTTCGACTCCGCTCAGGGTCCGCTCTGAATGACACCCGACAACTCACAACCGACCCTTCGACGGGCTCAGGGCATCGCAACCGAGAACCCAGAACCCAGAACCGATAACAAGTGATGTGGATACCATAATGGAAATCATTCTCCAAAAAATCGAATGGCGGGTGCATGGTGGTATTGGCGGTATGCATTACGGTAGTTTGCTTTTTTCTCGGGGCGTAACATTAAAAAGGGATCGCTTTCGCGATCCCAATTGCTTAGTCATAATTAAAAACTAGGCCACTTCCAGGATGGACAGGGCATTATGCGCCCCGTTGTTCAGCGGGTATATGCCCCCGTTGAGTGCCTGGTAGTACTCCACCAGCAACAGGTGTACCCGTACCCCATCCCCTTCCGGAACACTGTCCGGGACCAGGGTGATGGTAGCGGCTTCCTCGTTCAGGGAGACATTTTCCCCCGCACTGAGTGAAAGGTCTGCCTCCTCCGTGTCCAGGCCGATGTTCAGGAATCCCGATCTGAAGGTGACATGTGTAGCACCTTCCGGGCGGGACAGGTGGGTACCCGGGTCCAGATCGGTAAGTGTAACGGCTCCGGTTTCGGGATCCAGTTCCACTTCCTTTCGCAATACAGACTGTAAGGGTGCCCCCTTATTGAAATCGAAACCCCTTAAGAGGCTCTTCCCTTCATCCGTATCCAGTCCCAGGGCAACGGTACGTTCTCCACGTACCGAAGTAGCATCCAGGTTCTTGATGGCTGCGAATTTTCGCATCAGCCGGGGTACGATGGTATCGTCCTGTACTCCGGCCATCATGTCGATGATGGCACGCCTGAATAATTTTCCGGCGCGTGCCATATCTCCGAACTCCCGGTTGTTCTCCCGCGTTCGTGCGAAAGCAGGGTCTTTGGCAATCCTGTCGCCCGAAATACCGCTTTTCTTTCGTACGCGGTACCCGTTCTTGGTCTTGTAAAAAGTGAGATCGTCTATGGATCCCTCGATCTTAATTATACTACTTTGTTTAGGCATGATTTCTATGTTTTAAGTTAATATTCTATGATGTCGGTGGCTCCTGCCCTGTTTACGAGGTTTCGGAACCAGTTTCCGGAAACCGACGGGGCTAACCTAGCGGCTGTTGTTGAAAGTTCAAAATGCAGAGTTCCGAATAGTGCAGGAATTGCAGTTTTTGGCTAAAAAGGGCCCGTATTGTCGGAAAAATGCAGTGTATGGCACAAAAGTGGTGCTGCTATCCAAATATGTATGCCTATGTAGGTTTATGTCGTTTTTGTCCGAAACCAACCATAAACCCGATGTAAGAAATTACTGAAGCACGGACATAGCACGAAGTATCCTCGGGGTAAGGATGGAGTATCCACGAAATACACATGAGCTACTTGAGGGAATCTGTTGCAGGAAACTACGCACAGAACTGTTAAATATCTGCAAAGATGGTACTATACGAACCCAAGACACGTTATTTATTATGCATGCATAACAAAATGCATACGATCCATAAGGTGTCTTATGGTGGACTATGAGTTCCAGCCTATCCCCAGAATTTATGTTCCTGTGCTGCCTTCCTGTAGGGGGTGGCCTGAGGATTCGAAGTAGTAATCTGTGGTCCGGGTGTATTCCGTCCACTTAAAACCATCGAGATGAAACAACAAAGACTCTGTGTATATGTAAGTGATATAGTGGTGATCACCGGAAAAAGCGACCGTATGTGCAGGCGTATGCTGAACAGCCTGAAGGAGGCCTACGGTAAGGAGAAGTACCAGTCGGTCTCCTACACCGAACTGGCCGAGTACCTGGGGTTGTGCCCGGAAATGGTATTAAAGAGCATCAACAATATCCCCATTGGGGGAAACGATGCCGCCTGAGAGGAATGGTTTCCGGCTGCCGATAATGTGGATTCGTGGATTTGTGGATTTGTGGATTTGTTGATTTGGTTATTCGATAGTTTAGACTTGTGACTTGTGACTTCGGACTAAGAATAATTAATAACAATAAACAATGATAAATCAACCTCTGACAACCGACAACTCACAACCGACAACCACGAACCATGGTCACTGAGTGTCCGCCGCAGGCGGATGTATCGAAGTGACAACCGACCCTTCGGCGCCCTGCCCGTTCCGTTCAGGCGGGCGCTCAGGGCACCGCTCTGAATGACACCCCACTACCCACAACCCACCCTTCGGCTCCGCTCAGGGTCCGCTCTGAACGACATAGGACCCTGAGTGATTCAGGTACACTGAGCGGAGTCGAAGTGAACGGAATTATACCGAAGGGTCCACCAGCCGTACATAATAAATAACAATAAACAATGATAAATCAACCTCTGACAACCGAACCGACCCTTAGACTCCCTGCCCGTTCCGTTCAGGCGGGCGCTCAGGGCACCGCTCTGAATGACAACCGACCCTTCGACTCCGCTCAGGGTCCGCTCTGAGTGACACCCCACAACCCATAACCCACCCTTCGACTCCCTGCCCGTTCCGTTCAGGCGGGCGCTCAGGGTCCGCTCGGAATGACAACCCACAACCGAGAACCCAGAACCGATAACTAGCAATGTGGATTCGTGGATTCGTTGATACGTTGATTCGTTGATACGTTGAGTCGTATTTACTCTTCACTGTTCACCGTTCACCGTTCACCATTCACCATTCACCCTTCACCCCTCACTACTCACTGCTCACTGCTCACTGCTCACCCTTCACTCTTCACCCCTCACTACTAACACAAGACATGTTAAAAACCGATTTGCGAGAAAATTGGCACGACCCTTGAGTAACATCTAGAAAATCGTACCTTTACGCCCGTTATTCAAAAAACGATAAAAATAACTACAATGAAAAAATACATTTTCCCAATACTAGTGGCCGCTATCATGCTGTCCGGAAGTATTCAAACCGCTGTGGCTCAGGACATCGCCTTTGTGAATTCTGCCGCGATCCTGGCCGAATTACCTGCCGTGAAACAAGCCGATGAAGAAATGTCCACCCTCCAGTCCAATATGGAAAAGCGCGGACAGGATATGGTAGCGGCATTTCAGAAATTCTACGGGGAAACCATGGAAAAAGTGCAGCGCGGAGAACTTTCCCCTGTACAGCAACAAGAGGCCGAAAAGCAACTTCAGCAAAAACAGGCCGAGATCCAGAAATACGAGCAGGATATGGTGAAGCAACTGCAAACCAAGCGCGACGAACTACTGAAACCTATTTCAGACCGTGTGAACAGCACCATCAATGAGGTAGCCAAGGAAAAAGGCCTGAAAATGGTCGTGGAACAAGGAGTGCTGCTCTATGGGGAAACTACCCTGGACATCACGGCACAAGTGAAAGCCAAACTCGGAATCTAAACCGATGATCATGAAACTATTTGTACGCAACCTGGCCCTCGTAACAATTCTATTGATATCTGTTACTCAGGTGCAGGCACAAAAATACGGACATACCAGCCTGGGGACCATCCTGAGCATCATGCCCGAAACCAAAGCATCCGATTCGCAACTGGAAGTGTTTCAGAATGATTTGGCAGCCCAGATCAAAACAAAACAGGATGCACTTCGTGCGAAGTTCAACGACTACCAGACGAAGGTTCAGAGTAATACACTCACCATACAGCAACAGCAGAACCTGGAAAAAGAACTTGGTGCGAGCGACCTGGAACTTCAGAAGTTCGCAGCAGAAGCGGATCAGAAAGTAGCGGCCAAACGGCAGGAACTCCTGAAACCTGTGATCGAAAAAGCCCAGAAGGCAGTGGAAGATGTTGCGAAGGAAAACGGCTACCAGCTTATCTTTGATACCAGTGTCTACAACGCGATCCTCATGGCAGACGAGGGAATTGATATCACCGAGCAGGTACTTAAGAAGCTGGGGATCAATTAGATTGCTGGATTGCTGGATTTTTAGACAATTAGATTGTTGGACGATTAGATTGTTGGACTATTAGATTGTTGGTATTTTAGTATGAGTGTCAGGATGCTAGAATCAAGACTGTCAGTTAGAGTGCCGAGTGCTCATTGAGCGGAGCGTGGCACTGAGCATGCCGAAGTGTCGAAATGAAACGAGGTGTATCGAGAACCGCTTCTCGATACATCCTCCAAAGGCGGACAGGCTCGAAGTGACAGCTACTCACTACTCACCCCTCACTGCTCACTGCTCACTGCTCACTATTCACCACCCACCAGACATCTGACAACCGACAACCGACAACCGACAACCGTTAACCAAAGCAAACTATTCAACACGATCAGATTCTTCGCTCGCCCTTCGGCTACCTGCCCGTTCCGTTCAGGCGGGCGCTCAGGGCACCGCTCTGAATGACAACCGACAACCCAGAACCTAAGAACCATGGTCACTGAGTGTCTGCCGTAGCGGAAGCGAAGGCGGAAGTATCGAAGTGACAACCGACAACCG
>JAUILH010000217.1 GCA_030433115.1 Bacteroidia bacterium
ATAAAGATGTCCATATTTACCTCCAGTTCTTTTTCGTAATAACCTTCATCATTGGTCATGACAAAGAACGGGGTAAATCGACCCTTAATGTCCTTGAATGTAATCAATGCATTTGGAATGATTTCATCCGTTTCTGCGTTGAATACAAAACCACTGATAGAAAATTGAAGCTCTGGTTTCTCAACAGAATAGATTTTATTACAATATCCGTTAATCGGATTAAGTGAGTCACACTCAACACACTTTTCTCTATCAGAAGAGAAGAAACCGTATTTCTGGTTTTTGTCAAGAATGTAATAAGTGTCGTCCTTAGATGAGTTAACAGGAGATCCTAAATTAACTGGGGTGCTCCAAACACCGTTATTGTCGTCATATTGAGAACGGAAAACGTCCATTCCTCCAAAACCAATGTGACCTTCAGAACTGAAATAAAGCGTGTTACTTTGGAAATGATGAAACGGAGACATTTCGTTCTCTGCAGTATTGATTTGAGGTCCTAAATTGTAAGGCGTTCCAATATTTGCGTTTTCATCAATTGGGGCTGCCCAAATATCCAGACCTCCCTCTCCTCCGGGCATGTCTGATACAAAGTAAAGTGTCTCTTCATCCAATGACAGACAAGGATTCATGGTTCTGTAACCATCTACATTAATTGTAGATAGCTTGATGGGTAGCATCCATTGGTTGTTGAATTTTTTAGATACAAACACATGACAATTTGTTTTGTCATCGTCGTCCCATCTTGTAAAGTAGAAAGTGGATCTGTCTACGGACATTGCGCTGGAACCTTCATGCATGCCAGTGGCAATGTTGCCTCCAATTTTAACAGCTGGTTCCCATCCATTTCCAATATTCTGGGTTTTGTAGATGTCGGCATAGTATCTTGGATCTTGTTTTTTAGGATCGTCCACTGTGCTAACGGAACGGGCAGAAGTGAACATCAAGCTCAATTCACCTTCATAATAATTGACCGCAAAACTGGAAGTTCCATTATTAAAGACAGAATCCATCAATGTGACGATATCTTCGGTTACATTCTCCGGATTCATAGCATATTGGCAACTCACTTGTTTATCTTGTGCCAATTTGTGGAATTTGTCTGATTCAGGTGTTTCCGCAATGAAAATATCAAATTGCTTTGAAGCTTCTTCATAGCGACCTAATTTCATTAGAGCCGAACCGTACCAATAATTGTCAAGGTGAAATTCATCAGAAGGAGAAGCTGTAGAACGTGCATACCATTTAGCCGCATTATCATAATCCTTAAGTTCTCTGTAAGAATCAGCTACTCTGTGAATAGCATATTGATTTCTGTACTCAGAAGGACTCAGGCTTTCCGTATCAACATCCGTTGAATCATAGTCGTTATTAGGACTTGTATATGACGTGATCTCGTAGGGGAAAGTGACATCATTTTTTCCGCCGGCAGATCCTTCTACTATCTTCAAGTAAAAGTAAACCGCACTGGCGTAATTGGCTTTTTCGTACGCTTGATCTCCTAATTCAAGGAGTTGTTTTTTTGTTTGCCCAACCGAATTAGCAGCCGTCAGGACAAGAAGCGTAAATCCGAATATTTTTTTCAAACTCATCATAATCTTGGACAACTTGGAATTGGGTTAGGATCATAGGTGCTTTTCACATAGGTCAGAGAGAATTCAACACCTCCACGACCATTGGATACCGATTTAAGTGATGATGTATTAATATCATAACTCATTCGATAGGTAATGTCTTTAATTTTGATGGCACCGTCGATAACTGCAGCATCTTGATTTCTGTACGTTGGACCGAAGATTAGAAAAGCATCATTGTTCGGCAGATAGTAGTGTAGGTGAGCAGCAAAGGTCATTTCCCTGGCATTAAGCTCTCCCATCCACAAGATTTTTGGTAACACCTGGATTCTGTTTGTGATGTTAATCTTGGCACCAACGTTTCCTATCCATCTTAAAGGTAACTTGTTGTTAGACCCGAAGAAAGATTCAGTTGGTTGTGATAAATGAAACGCACTTGCACCGGCAAATGGCTGTACTCTGGCATTCTCTTTTCCATAATAATACATGAATCCAGCATTGATGTCATGCACAAAAATACTGTTGCCGTTAAAACTTTCACCACTGCTAATACCAGTGTCAAAACCACCTCCACTAAGTGGAGAATATTGATTGTGAAAAGTCAGTTTATTGAAGTTGACGCTTTTTTGGAAGAAACCGCCTTGAACACCAACCGCAATATGGTGATAGTTGTTGTCATCCAATTTGAAATCATAAGCCCCGGATAAGAGCACAGAGAAAACATTGTAGTTTCCAACACCAGCTCTGAAATTGGCGACTTGCACTCCGGCTCCAAAATTACCTATTGGCATGTCGAAAGCAAGTAGTCCGGTGGTATACGGTTTTGTCGCAACCGCTGTCCATTGATTTCTGTAGTGCCCGTGAATTCTCCAGTCTCCCTTGAACATCCCGGTCATTGCCGGATTGAAATTGAGAGCAGCCGCATCATATTGCGACAAGTGGAAATCTTGTGCCTGCGCCATGTTGTAGGACACGCATGACATCAGCAGAGCAAGGCAGTATTTAGTAGTTAACTTCCTCATGTTTATCGTAGTAAGGTTACATCTCCTGATAGCTCGTGGGTTTCATCATCTTGAGTGACGGCCCTCACGGTGTATACAAATACACCCAATGGTTGGTCTATACCATTATAGGTACCGTCCCAACCAACGCTCTGGTCGTGAGACTCAAAAATTAATTCACCCCAATTGTTGTAGATCAAAAAGTCTAATTCTTTGTATGGACCACCCAATACATATAAGATGTCGTTCTGACCGTCTCCGTTCGGCGTAAAACCAGAGGGGACAACGGGTGGCATGAATACGACAACGTCTTTGTACAACGAATCCATACAACCGTTAACATCTGTTACAACCAGAAGTACGCTAAATGTATTTGTGCTGTCGTAGGCATAACTCGTATTCTGACTGGTTGACGTGCCCATACCATCGCCAAATTCCCAATACCAATCTGTGATGTCCAGTGATGGCGTAGATTGGTCTGTGAAATTCACTTGCTGGAATAAGTTTACCGAGTAGTTATCCGCACTAAAATTGGCATTTGGTCCCGGCAATACAGTGGAAGGTTGTGTCAGAGAGTCTACACAACCAAAACCAGTGGTCGCAATCAATGTCACATTATACGTTCCAGCACTTTGGTAAACATGAAGTGGGTCTTGAACTGTGTCCGTTCCTCCGTCACCAAAATGCCACTCCCATGCAATCACCGTTGTGTCCAGCACCTCAGTAGAATCAATGAACTGCGAGCCGCCATTCAAACATGGTGTGGAATTCACAAAGTCAACATCCGGTAAATAATGCACGTCTACTGATTGTGTCAACGTGTCAGAGCACCCGTTATTCGAAAACGCAATCAAAGTTACATTTTGTGGCCCCTCGGTTCCAAAAGTGTGGGATGGGTTGGCCTGATTGGACCCGTTGGTATCTCCAAAATCCCACTCATAACCAGATATTCCATCCGGACTTGTAGCGTTATTTGTGAAGTCAGTGACTTGTCCGAAACATACCTCTGTGAAAGAAAATGCCATATTAGGTGATTCAATGATGTCCACATTAACAGTATCACTTCTTTGTTGACAACCTCCGTTATTCAAGGTGTAAAATATCAATGTAACGTTTCCGGCAGAGTTATCCGCGCTACTTGGCATGTAGGACGCTATAACTGTGGAATCGTTGGGTGAGAATGTTCCACTTCCTAAAGTTTCCCAGTAACCATCTCCCGTGGTTGTATTACCATCAAGTACAATTGGATCTCCAGTACAAATAGTGTCAACCGCCAGAATGTCAACGGTTGGTGGATCGAAGAAACTAATCACCATGGTGTCACTCGCCGCAATACAGTTTCCATTGAATGTAGAAGTCAATACGAGTGTGACACTACCGGCAGTGGTATCCTGCGAACTTGGTATGTAGGTGGCGTTAAGGTCGTCATTGGCAGGAGAGAAAGACCCCGGCATGGTACTTAATGATGACCATTGTCCTCCACCTGCTACAGTTACAGTTCCATTCAAGGGAATCCCCATTGTATCTTTACATACGCTTACGTCAGGACCCGCGTCAACCGTTGGACCTGGGACATAAACTATGATCAATGTATCTGTGCCTGCAGGACAGAAACCATTTCCGGTACTACTTAAAATCAGAACAGACGTGTCGTTGGCAATTTCACCTGCACTTGGTGAGTACCCTGCATTCAGTGTATTGGCATTTGGGGTAAATGATCCACCTTGTCCGAGCCATAAACCACCGGAT
>JAUILH010000218.1 GCA_030433115.1 Bacteroidia bacterium
TGAAAAAAGAAAAACCCCTCCGAATGGAAGGGTTAGGGCAGTGAGTTCGTATTATACATAAATCTTAATAGGCATAAATATCGTGCTTATTTGGAATCAGATATAAAGTAAATTCAACTATTACTTCAATGCGAGATGATCGAGTCGGGGTTATTATCAGGATCCCCGTTTACAGGTGAAACAGCACTATTATCAACCCCGATCAGCAGCACTCCCGCTACGTGTGGTGTTGCCATGGAGGTACCGGAGATCGTATTATAATCTCCGTTCTTCCAAGTGGATTTTATTGAAACACCTGGGGCACACCAGTCCACAGGAGGATTTCCATAATTGCTGAAACTCGCAAAGTTGTCATTAATGTCTGATGCTGAAACCGTCACAATGTTGTTTCCATTGGCTCTTGCAGGTGAATAGTTGTTAGCGTCATCAGAATCGTTTCCAGCGGCGAGGCAAAAAATCACCCCTTTGGATGCCGCAGATACCACAGCCGCATCTAAAGTTTCAGAAACTCCCCCACCCAAACTCATATTTGCGACGTCTCCGGCTTTTCCTTCGGCACCCACATAGTCCACACCAGCCATAACTCCCGAGTAGGTTCCGCTTCCTCGACGATTCAATACACGTACAGAAACAACGGTAGCGCCTGCGGCGACCCCTATAACGCCCTGATTGTTGTCAATGGCGGCAATTGTCCCGGCCACATGCGTACCATGTCCATTGGCGTCGTCCGGGTCATTTGCGTCTTTTCCACCAAGGAAAGATCTGCTTCTTCCAACATCCACATTCAAATCCGGATGATCCAAGTCAATTCCTGAATCGATTACCCATGCTGTCTTTCCATTGGCATTCACTCCTCCATTCACCCTGCTGATGCCCCAGGGGGTTTCCTGCTCTTGAACCGGATCGTCACCTCCACCTCCTGCCCAGGACGGTTTGCCCAAAGTTATCAACTGATCTTGTTCAATTCGAATCACACGACTGTCGGTTTGCAACTTGTCCAATTGACCCTTATCAAGCTTGGCACTAAATCCATTCAGAGCATAGCCATACGTAAAAACGATATCTTCCTTGTCCAGTTTTAACTCTGAGAATTTGGCAAGTATATCTCTTTTCATCACATCAGTGCCATCTTTATAACGCAAGTTGGACTTGCTAGCTTCTGAGGACCCTTCAAGAACCACTATATATTGTCCTTCAATGGGGTCAGACCCAAATTCGATAAAGTCTGCGTCCTGTACCAGGTCAACTTCGGTCTCGTCCTGACTACAACCGGTTAGAATAATTGCAATCGAAAGGACTAAAATGAAAGTAAATCGGCTCAAATTAATCGAAAATCTCATGGTTTTGGTTATTAAAGTTGATAGTATTCACTAAATATATGATTTTTTTAGTAATATTTTAATTATTAGGAAGCATGGCGATTCTAGAGAAAAGCAAATTTTTGATTTTATGAATGGAGTAATTGAAATAGGAATAGCTGCCCTATTAACTTCAAAAGGGATCCTCAGTAGAAAACCCCTCGGATTGGAAGGGTTAGATAAACTATTATCACTTTTATTTCTGCGTGCTTAATTCATCCTCGATAGATTCACGGACCTTTATGGTTTTAGTCTTGCAGTTTTTCAACTTCTCAAGAATATAGCGTCTTCCACTTTCCCGCATAAAATCCCAATCGCGTTCTTCGCCTTTGGATCCTGAAATCACTTGATACAGAGAATGAACTGTCTAGTCTATGGTTGATGACTTCGATTGATAATACTGATTTTTCCTTGATTGACTTTTTTGCTTCTGGACTACATTTTTCTTCAAAATGGATAAAGGCAATGCACCATCTTCCAAGACTTGTTGGTGGAATTTTTTAAGGGCTTCAGGTGAAGTTCTATTTCCTTTTAATTCATCCAAAACCTGCTTTCCATATTTATAGGTAATCACCTGCGCGGGCCACCGTTTCATCCGAGCAATTTCTCGTTGGGCGATATCTGGTTTGTTCCGGATATGCATTTCCCAAAAGCTGAAGGCTTCTTCATCTGACCAACCATAGTAATTCAAACCTACATCCAAAGCCACTCGCACGGAGCGAATCAGGTCCCATTCCATTTGCGCATAGGCATCCTTCGGACTTTCATAAGCACCTAAAACCCTCAGAAATTGCTCTACATACGCGCCCCATCCTTCCAGATAGCCCATATATGTAAATTGATTGCGAATGGGATTGCTCATTTTTTGATTGATATAATGCTGATAATGATGTCCTGGAATGGCCTCGTGTACATAAATCCACCCCATATCCCGACTATCATAAGTGTCCTTAAAAAAATTGAAATAAAAGGTGTTGTTGCTGTAATAAGCCGGAGCAATTGCCATGGCTTGATTGGTGCTGCGAGCAATTTGCAGGGCTGGAACTTCATCGATATACGGAAAATATAGTTCAGCGTTTTTCTTCACTTTCAGGTCAAGGGCATTATATTTTTCAATAATTATCTCTTTTTCTGAAAGTAAAAATTTACCCTGCTCGAACGGATATTTGGTGTTCAACGCATTTATTTCAGATTCAAGAGTGGTCATTTTCGCATTGACCTTTTCAATTTCTCTTAGTCCAAATGAGTAGGCGGTATCTGGCGATAATTCTTTGTCTACCCACTTCTTTAGAAAGTATTTATACCATTGTTTGCCCATCGGTTCATCGTAAATTTTTTTTCCTGTAATAGAATAATTCCCTGACTGCCATTGGGTTTCTAATTCAATGCGTTCCAAATTCAAATTAATTTCATACAACAAAACCTCCAATGTCAATCGTTCATTTCTTGATAATTCAGATTTGACATATGGCTTTAAAGATTTCTGATACTTTAAGAAAAATTCCTTTTGGGATTTCAATTCACTAATGGGTGCTATATTTTCCAAATTCGCCCGGTAAGCAAGTTCAATATCCGGTAAATCTAAAGCGGAGTATTCACTTTCAAAATCAGACATGAGGTTTTGAAAATCATCGTCTTCTGATTGTGCATTGAGTATTGAAACGAATAAAAGAAGTAGAAATATGGATTTCAATTTCACGATTAGTAATTCAATTGTTGCTTCATCCAAATCAAGCTCTTTTCAGCAACGGCCGAATTGAAATTAGTTGGGAAATATTGGGTATAAGTCCCATTACCCATGACCGAATTCAATGCTTCCCGAGAATCAAATTGCAAGAAAGCATGATCTGTTTTTGGAAATAATTCAAAGGTGGCGTCACCGCCATGTTCTCTGACATTGGTGACTATCATTTCACCATATTTATGGTGGATGGCTTGTATGTCGTATTCTCCGTGCAGCACTAAAACAGGACTTTTGACCTGTGCCCAAGTGCCTGGGACATCCACATCCGAAAGGCTTTGCCAGTACTGATAATGTCGTTGAATAAAATAGCCCTGTGATAGATTGTCGGCAACACCATCTTCTTTTAATCGCTTACCATAAATAGGACTTTCAACCAATTCGGTGTTGGATCTTTTATGAATGAGCATATCTTTTATGAAAGGCAAATAATACTTCTTGTTATCTGCTAATTGATTTTCACTGGCGCCATACAACAGGGGTTGTTCGGTGTAAATATCTTTCATATAATCGTACCAATTCTTCCCTACAATGCCATAGACCATAATCCCTTTGGGTTTATATTTCTCAGCCAGTAATGGGCCGATGATTCCGCCCATAGAATGTCCGAAAATGAAGATGTTCTTCGGGTCAATTTTCTTGTTTTTGTTTAAACTTTTGTAGGCTTCGGAAAAGGCGATGAGTTCTTGATTAAAGTCGATGTCCATACATGGCGTAATGCTCTCGCTGTCGCCCATACCTGGTTTTTCTACCAAATAAACCGCATAGCCATTTTGTATGAATTTATTTAAGAGTTGCTTGGCAGGGTTGTCATTTCGCATTTCAATGCTCTGGCAGGTGTATCCTTGAATGAAAAACACCACAGGCGGCTGCTCCACACCTTTGGGTAAGTATAAAAATGACCTTAAGGAATTTCCTTCATAATTTACAACATCATAGTCGATGGTGGCATCAGGATGGTTTTCTACAGGCTTGCCTATGGCCGTGCCTTTATAGGTTTTTTGCATTCCGTTTTCAAGGACTACCACACTCAACGCATCTCCTGCTTTTATTCCTCTTAATGCAGGGTTTAGATCAACTAATGAATGAATTTCCTTTTCGTTAATTTGTTGAAGTACTACTCCTGCGGGTATGCCCATATTACCAAAAGAGGCATCAGGCAGAATATTTGGAAGGTAAAGCCCCGTTTCTGCTCCTG
>JAUILH010000056.1 GCA_030433115.1 Bacteroidia bacterium
CTTCTTCAACCGTGTCGTGTTTGAGCAGTTCTCTCACAGTGCCTCCATCTCCCCCTCCAATCACCAGGATTTTTTTGGCGTTGCCATGCGCAAATGAAGCGGGATGGGCAATCATTTCGTGGTAATGGAATTCATCCTCTTCTGTCGTCATTACCATCTCATCCAGTGTCAACATTTTTCCATACTTATAGGTCTCAAGTATGCGCACTTTCTGAAAATCAGACTGTTCCTGATAAAGAACATCTCCAGTATATCTGAGTGATAAGGCTTGAAAGTCATCTTTATCCGTAAACCACACATTTCTGGTGTATTTGTCGGGATTGATATGGCTTTCTGCCTGACTTCTGAGCGAAGATAAATCGAAATCCAATCTCTCCAAAAGACCAATAGTTCCGCGCTTCATCTCTATTGCCGAATAGTTACTAGCCTGAAATTGAGTTTTGAGGTAATCAAACGCAGCCCAGGTGTCATTTTCACCACATGTAAAAATGTCGACCGCCGCATATCCATATTCAGGCCAGGTATGAATTGCCAAGTGACTCTCCTGAATCACCACTACTCCCGATACACCATAGGGTGAAAAGTGGTGAAACGTAGAGTTAATCACGGTCATTTCCGCTTTCAATGCTGCATCAACCATGTCCTTTTCAATGGCCACAACATCATTTAATATCTCTGGTTTACATCCCGTAAACTCTACCAAGATATGGTTCCCTAATGAGCTCATTCAATCAAAAATTTCGTCAAAAATAAAGCAAACTTTACAATTTCCTTCTGCCTTTTCATTGGGATTTGTAATATTGCTATATCACCAGATTATCCGCAAATAAATTATTGAACCTAACACCATTCTTCTGGATGAGGCTGATTGCTATTCTCATTTCTATTTTTGTCATTTTAAATAACCACAGCAAAACGGATTTTAAATCATACCACGGCACCTTGTGGGCAGATGCCGGTGGATACTACCACTATTTACCTGCTACATTTAAGTACACTTATGATGCAAAATATTGGCCCAAAGACGCGGCAAACAAAGTGGGTAATGGTTTTGAGGTTAAAGATGGAAAAATAGTCAGTAAATACTTTATCGGTTCTGCCATCTTGAACTTTCCAGCATACCGAGTGGCTGAAATCATTGGACCAAAAGACCCTGAATTTGTAGGTGGCTTTGACAAAAGGCATCAATACGCTGTACTGTTTTCGACCATGATCTACGTTTTTTTAGGGCTATATTTCCTAGAAAAAATTTGGCAGTATTATGTCAAACCGGAAACACTTTACTTTATAATACCACTGCTTTACTTATCTACAAACCTCTTTTATTACACGGTTGATAAGGGTGGGATGACGCACGGGCAGTCCTTCTTTTTGTTTTGTTTGGCATGGTTCGGACTTCATCGTTTCAATCAATCTCATCAAAAAAGATGGTTCTTTTTATTCACCTTAAGCACAGCATTGGCGATATTGGTAAGACCTACCGCTGCCATGGTGATTCCGTTTTTCTATTTAGTACTCAATGATCCGAAATCTTCTATTAGCGACAATATTAAAGTCTGGCTGGCACGACCTTCTTTATTGATCAGCCATTTTATTATTATAGGCATTGTCTTTCTACCACAGTTATTCTATTGGAAATATGCGGCTGGTAGTTACTTCAATTATGCTTATGGAGACGAGGGGTTTGATTTCACAAATCCACATTTTCTGGAGGTATTGTTTAGTCCAAACAATGGATTGATCATCTATACACCTCTGATTCTCTTCTTCATTTGGGGCTGTATCAAGCAAAACATAGAGACCAATTTAGGCTGGCATACCCTTGTCTTCTTTGGAATCATTTTGTTTGTATTTTCTTCATGGGAATCCTGGGCGTATGGTTGTTCTTTGGGACAGAGAAGTTTCATTGAATACTACCCCATACTGGCATTTCCTCTATTTCTTTATTTGGATAAGGCGGGAATTTGGCATAAAAAAGCATTGAGGTATTCGAGCATTTTAGTTGTTCTATTGCTCATTGCCATTCAATTAAAATACATCTACACTTATGACGACTGTTTTCATGCCGGAGATTGGGACTATTCAGCCTGGTTGAAACTTTTAACAAGCTAATTATTGACCACCAAAATCGTGCTCCTTCACTACATTACCGTACTCATCATAGATCACCCAAACACCAACCTGTTGATCATCTTTAGACATGCCCTTCATTTTCAATTTACCGGACGGATAAAACATTTTGTCTTCTCCATTTCTCTTACCGTCTTTGAAATTACTGGAGGTTAAAATCTGTCCCTGATCATTATACACTTCCCAATATCCTGTTTTTTCACCTTTTTTGTCGTAATGAGATAGTTGTTCTAATTGACCGTTCTCAAAGTATTTCTTCCATTCGCCTGTCTGGATTCCATTAGTATATATACCTTGCTGATGTAAGTTTCCGGATTCAAAATACTCTTTATACTGACCATTGATTTCGCCACTCTGGTATGTCGTTTCCCAGTTAACTTGTCCATTTTCGTAGTAAGCTTTCCATTGACCAATTCTCTCATTATTGGCATTATGCTCTCCGGAGGTTTTGGCTTGTCCGTTAGGATAAACATCTTCTTCAAGACCTATTACCATTTTGTTGCCTTCTTTTTTGATCTTAACTGATGTACTGGGTTCTTGAGAAAATCCGAACGCGGAAAGGCCTGTAATTAATATTGTACTCAAAACTTTCATATGATCTTTTTAAACAAACTAAACCCGAAATCAACACCCGTTCAATAAGGTAATGTTCGTATTCATGATAAAAATCATGAAAGGCATGTTCTTTTCAATCACTATCTTTGCCTCACTTCTAACTTATAATTGATATAGCATGCAACTGTACAATAAATTAAGCGCGAAGGAAAGGGCAGAACTTATTGATAAGGCTGGAGAAGACCGTCTTACTATCTCTTTTTACGCGTACCATAATATTGGAAATCCACAGATTTTTAGAAACCATATGTTCATTCACTGGAATGAACTAGATGTATTGGGTAGAACTTATGTTGCCCATGAAGGGATCAATGCTCAGATTTCGGTTCCGGCAAAAAGATTTGACGAATTTAAGTCTCATCTGGATAGCGTTAGTTTTCTGAATGGCATTCGTTTAAATATTGCCATTGAACAAGACAATAAGTCGTTTCTAAAGCTCAAGGTGAAGATTCGCAAGAAAATTGTGGCTGATGGGCTGAATGACGACAGTTTTGACGTCACGAATAAAGGTATTCATTTAGATGCTGAAAAGTTCAATGAGATCATCTCAAGAGAAGACACTGTTTTGGTTGACATGCGCAACCATTACGAAAGTGAAATAGGTCATTTTGAAGGTGCCGTTACACCAGATGTAGATACTTTCAGAGATTCTTTGCCCATTATTGAAGAGGACCTGAAAGAACATAAAGAGGATAAGAATTTGGTGATGTATTGCACCGGAGGAATTCGCTGCGAGAAAGCCAGTGCCTACTACAAACACAGAGGTTTTAAAAACGTGTATCAATTGGAAGGTGGCATCATCGAATACACCCGCCAAGTGAAGGCCAGAGGACTGGAAAACAAATTTATTGGTAAGAATTTTGTGTTCGACCACCGACGAGCAGAGAGAGGCAGTGAAGACATTATAGCTCAGTGTCACCAGTGCGGCGAGCCATGCGACACACATACAAATTGTGCTAATGAGGCATGCCATTTACTCTTCATTCAATGTGAATCATGTAAGACAAAAATGGATGAATGCTGCTCAGATGCTTGCAAGGACATTCATAACTTACCTGAAGAGGAACAGAAAGCACTGAGAAAAGGGAAACATGCCAGTAACAAGATTTTTAAGAAAGGGCGTTCTGAGGTATTGAAGTTTAAAGATTAGGTTTGAGCGTTTGTTGAATCCATCTTTTTCGTGAATAAAATAAGGGGAGCTCATGAATTGGCTCCCCTTGGTCAATTAGTCGGAATGGCTTGAAAACTACTCGCAATCTGCAGTCTTCTCTAAGAAGTCTTTTTCCCTGAACATCTTAGCGCACACATCCGTTTTTTCCTTGCCTATTTTCTCTTCAATTTCACGGTACTTCAAGCCATCTTCTGTGGCTAGCTTGGTAATTTCATCCGATATTTTCTTACAATCACAAGCACTCAAATCCGGAGCTTTGTCTTCTTTTTCCTCATCAGATGAACATGCTCCAAGGATCAACGTTGCAGATGCCAATATCAATAGCTTTTTCACAGTTATAAGTTTAGTTTGAGCCCAATTTACATATTTCTTCGATACTGCCCACCTACTTCAAACAGGCAATTGGTGAGTTGACCAAGTGAACAAAACTTAGCTGCCTCCATTAAATGCTCAAACACATTTTTGTTTTGAATGGCGGCTCTTTGTAGACTGGCAATGGCTTCTGCGGTTCTGTGCTCATTGGCTTTATGCAAATTGTTCAACATATTGATTTGATACTGCTTCTCCTCTTCAGTTGCTCGAATAACCTCTGAAGGCACTATCGTTGGTGAGCCTTTAGAACTCAAGAAAGTGTTTACCCCGATAATTGGGAACTCGCCAGTATGCTTCAAGGTCTCGTAGTACAAGGATTCTTCCTGAATCTTTCCTCTCTGATACATAGTTTCCATGGCGCCTAGCACCCCTCCTCTTTCAGTAATTCTATCGAATTCAGCAAGCACAGCCTCTTCTACCAAATCTGTTAGCTCTTCAATAATGAAGGAACCCTGAATTGGGTTTTCGTTTTTCGCTAGCCCCAATTCTCTGTTAATGATCAACTGAATGGCCATAGCACGTCTCACAGACTCCTCTGTTGGTGTTGTAATGGCTTCATCATAGGCATTGGTGTGCAGAGAATTACAGTTGTCATAAATCGCATACAAGGCCTGAAGTGTTGTTCTGATATCATTGAAATCAATCTCCTGGGCATGTAATGATCTACCTGAAGTTTGAATATGATACTTCAACATTTGAGCACGCTTGTTCGCCCCATATTTCTTATCCAATGCTTTGGACCAAATTCTTCTGGCTACTCGACCAATCACAGCATATTCCGGGTCTATTCCGTTGGAGAAGAAGAAAGAGAGATTCGGACCGAACTTATTTATATCCATGCCACGACTCAGATAATACTCAACATAAGTAAATCCATTGGCCAGCGTGAAGGCTAATTGAGAGATTGGGTTTGCGCCTGCTTCTGCAATGTGGTACCCCGAAATAGACACCGAATAGAAGTTTCTCACCCCATTTCCAATAAAATATTCCTGAACATCTCCCATCAATCTAAGTGCAAACTCTGTTGAGAAAATACAGGTATTCTGAGCCTGATCCTCCTTTAGAATATCGGCTTGAACGGTACCTCTAACCTTAGTTAAAGTTTCGGCTTTAATTTGATTGTAGACCTCAACTGGCAATACTTGATCTCCTGTCAGCCCTAGCAGCATCAATCCCAAACCGTCGTTACCTTCAGGTAAATCCCCCTGATATGCCGGACGTGTTAATCCCTTGTCATCATAAAAGGCTTTATAAGCTTTCTCCACATCCCCCTGCAAACCGTTTTCTTTGATGTACTTTTCACAATTTTGGTCGATGGCTGCGTTCATGAAGAAACCTAGCAACATAGGAGCAGGTCCGTTAATCGTCATACTCACAGAAGTAGCGGGATGTGACAGATCGAAACCTGAATACAATTTTTTAGCATCATCCAAACAGCAAATGCTTACACCGGAGTTTCCAATTTTTCCATAGATATCCGGTCTTAAATCCGGGTCATTTCCATAGAGTGTCACAGAATCAAATGCAGTAGACAAGCGTTTGGCTGGCATTCCTAAACTCACATAATGGAATCGTTTATTGGTTCTTTCCGGTCCACCTTCGCCTGCAAACATTCTGGTTGGGTCCTCTCCCTCCCTCTTGAACGGGAACAAACCTGCCGTGAAAGGAAATTCTCCCGGCACATTTTCTTGTAGAGACCATCTCAAAATATCACCCCAGCCCTCATATTTGGGCAAACTTACTTTCGGAATTTGCAGATGTGACAATGACTCTGTATGCGTTTGAATAGACAACTCTTTATCTCTCACTTTGAAAGTATACACTGGTGCTTTGTACTTCTCAACTTTCTCTTTCCACTCCTGAATGATGTTCCAATTTCTGGGGTCTAGATCTAGTTTGTGGCTCTCAAATGCCTCATTTAAACCCTTTATCAATCTGTCCTTATCCTCAACATCCATCTCAGAAATGGTATGGATAGACGTTTCAATGCCATGCAATTTATTAGCAACCTCAACCTGTTTATCTACCCAGGCATCATAAGATCTGTTATTCTCAGAAATTTCAGACAAGTAACGTGTTCTTGAAGGTGGAATCACGAATATCTTTTCCGACATCTCTTTGGTAATCTCAAATTGAGAATTCAAATCTGCTCCCGTCTTCTCAACAATCTTATCCATCAAAGACTTGTAGAGCGCATTCATACCGGGATCATTGAATTGGGAAGCAATGGTGCCATACACTGGCAGATCATCATCATTGGCTTCCCAAAGGTTATGATTCCTTTTGTACTGTTTTTTTACATCTCTAAGCGCGTCCAATGCACCTCTTTTATCAAATTTGTTGAGCGCCACCATATCGGCGAAATCCAACATATCAATCTTTTCAAGCTGTGTGGCTGCTCCAAACTCAGGCGTCATCACATACAATGACGTATCAGAATGGTCCATGATCTCAGTATCTGATTGTCCAATTCCGGAAGTCTCTAAAATGATCAAATCAAATTTAGAGGCCTTCAAAATCTCCAAAGCTTCAGACACGTGTTTGGACAAAGCCAGGTTGCTCTGTCTGGTTGCCAATGAGCGCATATATACCCTCGAATTTTTGATGGCGTTCATTCGAATTCTGTCGCCCAGCAAGGCACCTCCAGTCTTCCTTTTGGAAGGGTCTACTGACACAATGGCTATAGTTTTATCCGGAAAGTCGATCAAGAATCGTCGCACCAACTCATCCACCAAAGATGATTTCCCAGCCCCTCCAGTACCAGTAATTCCTAGTATAGGTGTGCTAATGCCCTTGGCTCTTGTATGAATGTCTTCCAGCAAATCTGCACTCTCTTCAGGAAAATTCTCTGCCGCAGAAATCAAACGACCAATGGCGTAAGGGTTTTTATCTTCAATATGATTGATTTCTCCATTCAAATTACCACCTGTTGGAAAATCACATTGCTGCACAAGGTCATTGATCATACCTTGTAGGCCCATTTCCCGTCCGTCATCCGGATGGTAAATTCTGGTAATTCCGTAATTATGCAATTCCTCGATTTCTGATGGTAAAATGGTTCCACCTCCACCTCCAAAAATCTTAATATGACCGGCTCCTTTTTCTTTCAACAAATCATACATGTACTTGAAATACTCCGTGTGTCCTCCCTGATAAGAGGTCATTGCAATGGCCTGCGCATCCTCCTGAATGGCACAGTTCACAACTTCCTCTACACTTCTGTCGTGACCGAGATGAATCACCTCACAGCCTGTGCTCTGAATAATCCGTCTCATGATATTGATGGCTGCATCATGACCATCGAACAAAGAGGCGGCTGTTACGATTCTTATTTTGTGCTTAGGCTTATATGGGGCGATTGTTTCCATAGTGTATGATTTGCTACAAATATAATGACTTAGTCACTATCTCCGTCTAAATAATGAGGGGATTTTGGGCTTGTTTAATCCAGACTTATTCGTACATTTCTAGTCACAAAATTGTGCCATGAAAATTAGTTACTTAGCTCTATTGACTTTGATTCTTTCAGGGGCGTGTTCCGACAAAAAAGAGGCATCTACCCAAGAGGAGAAGAAAGAAACAGTTACCCTTGTCGACAAAGACACTTCTCCTGAAAATGACACACTTGAAACCGGATTTGAAGAAGAAACTTTGAAATTGCCTTCTCCCTTGCAAATCGCTTTGCTTTTTCAACAAAGTGGCATGGATTTCAGTGAAGGGTATACTTTGTCAAAAGAGCATTACAATCAGGTAGATCATTCTGAAAAGAACAGTCTGCTTTGTCTAGGAGCTTATTCGGCCGACCTGGCGTACAATTCACTGCATCAACAAGAGAATGCTGCCTTTGAGACGCTTGACCTGATCAATATCATTTCCCAGGATTTGGGATTTGCAACACACCTCAGTACGCCTGAAAGAATTGAGAGATTCGAGAAAAATAGTCACAACATAGATTCTATGGCACACTTGATCGCAGATTTGGAATACGACATTGAGGGCTACATCAGGACCAATAATGAGCAAAAAAGATCTGTAATTATTTTCGTAGGTGCCTGGATAGAAACTTTGGAATTGGCCAGGCGGTCTTTCAAGGATGACGGCAATACGGATGTGGCTTTCTTAATCATGGAACAACAGCACATTTCCCAGGATTTATTGGACTTGATCAATCATCACGACACTACGAAAGATCCATCTATGAGCGATCTCAGACCCATTGTGTCAGATTTGAAAGACAAACTGTCCGTATTTGATCTGGAAGGCGATGAACTCGAAATTAGTCAGGCTGATTTTGATGCACTATTGAATTCAATTGAAATGGCTCACCAACAAATTTTTGCGGTATGAGATTGATAGTACTTTTAATATTGATAGCCAATTCTGTGCAGCTTCAGGCCCAATGCAATAAGGATAAACATGAGATAGAGACCTTGTTGAATCCCTACATTTTCGACAACAGCACTCAAACGCTCATTCAGCACTATGATAGAGGTTACAGCCAAACATTCACCTTTGGCGTTTACAAATCACAAGCCTACAAATTTGCCTTCGATTTGGCGGGAGGAGACATGGAAGACGTGCACATCATCGTGTCAGAGTTCAATAAAAAAACTATGGAAAAAAAAGTGGTTTACGACTCGAAAAAAAGCGATCAACTTTTCACTGAAGTTCTGTCAGATTCAAAACACTACACTGTGGATGTGAGAGTGGATGAAAAAGCCAAAGCGGGTTGTTTGCTCATAGCCCTGGGGTTTAAAGTCAAAACAGACCACATTGATTCCAGAAAGAAGCGAGGACCAAAAATCAGATTTAAATAACGCTGTCCATGTCAATGTAATTGTGGTGAACCTCTCCAAAGACGTGCTCTCCAAAAGGAAAGTAACCAATTCTGAATGATTCAAGCCATTCCAATCTGTTTTCTAAGAGTTTAAATGCGGGATGACTTGGGTAAATCTGAAAAATAATCTCGTTGGTTTTCAATCGTCTGGCCAAGCTTTCCAGTCCGGTCATCACTTCTTCAAAATTACGATCGTTGATATGTGATATGGCTGTCACATGAACCACACTGTCCAATTTCAACCACAAGTGACAGGTGCCTAGCTGAATTAAAAAACAATCGAACCGATTCTTGTATTTGACGAAATCTGATGAATACACTGCTCCAGACAAGTTCACTTCTTTCGCGGGATTCTTAAAATCGTTGACTTGCTTTACATCACTGAGCGCCCTTTTGACATTTCGTTTCTTCAAAGTACTCAAGACCGTGTATTTTGAAAACAGTTTAAACCAGGGCAATGAAACCGATATTTTTTTGTGTGCCCTTAAAAACCTGGGCCATTCAGACCAACCAAGCTTTTTACAGCTATGAAAAGTATTGTCGCTGTGAAAGGCATATACGCCTTTAAATCCGGCTTTTTCCAATAACTCGTAGCTCGCTTTTGCCAACTGATAATGAACCCCCTTACCCTGATAATCGGGATGGGTAAAAGAGTCGCAAGTCTGACCTAAAAAGAAAGTCTCGTTCTTTCCTTCAAATTGCATGGGAATAACTCCATAGAAACCAATTATTTGCTCATCAACATATGCCATCATACAAACATATTCATGGGGTAGATAGACGCTGGTTCTGTACTTGTGTCGGAGTTTTTCCAGGCTAATATTGGTCTGATATACTTTCTTGATCAGCCATTGTACATCACTCAAACGAGACTCCGTTAAACGTTCTATTTTAAAGTCAGTCTTCATCAATACTTTCCCCAATACATAAATCGCTTAAGTAAATCAAAACTGATATGTGGATTAATCACAAACCTTGGCACCAAATCATTACCTGTCCCCATTGAATCAACCAATAAATGCTGTCGAATTCCATGACGCTCTCTCAGGTATTTAACTACGTCCATATTTACATGACCATACGGGTAAGCAAAACAAGATACCTTTTCTTTAGAAATTGATTGAATATACGTCACTGAATCGGAGAAATCTTTCTGCCACAATTGGTCTTGAGCATAGCTGGCAGACACATGACGAGATCCATGGGGAATGAGTTTAAAATGCTTGTTTTCATCAATCGCTTTGAGATCTTCTTCACTCATTAACTGCCAATATTCATTCAGGTCAGACATGTCTTTTATCTTATCTAATGCTTGATGAATGAGGTCATCCATCTCTTTGTAAGTTCCCCGAATGATAGTATCTCTGATAAACGATTTTTCCCTCCCCAATATAAACCTCTTACCTTTTAACTCAACTGAATCTTCAGGATACATTTTCACTGCTATATCCAAAGCATCTGACCACAAAATTTGATTTTCATTAGGGTTGCATACACAAAAGCTTGCTGGGAGCCCATACTTTTCTAATAGCGGAACAGCATTGGTCAAATTATTGAGATAACCGTCATCAAAAGTAATGATGATTGACAGTTTATCTTTATTGACTGGAGTTGAGATTTCATCTAAGCTCAATACCTTACACTCGTTTTTGAAAAAGTTCAAGTGCTTTTCAAACTCACTTTCGGGAATGAAACGACTATTGAATGCCAATGCATCTCCTTTGCAAACCCCATGATAGACCAATACTAATGGTGTGCTTAGTTTCATTTTGTATGGCATTCTAAAAAAATCAGACAGCCCAAAACGCGCCTTGTTGATTCGATATGTGATTTTTCTTGCCAGCACCGATTAAAAGTAATGAAAACTGTGAAAGACGATTCAATTAGGCATAATTCTTGTTTTTATTTTACAAACCAAAAACCATGAGATCAATTATTTTTTTATCCCTTGTTTCACTCCTTAGCTTGTCTTCCTGTTCAGTGAAAAACGAAACCCAGTGGGTGGTTATGCATGAAGATGGCTGTCCTCCAGGCTGGGTAGATGACAGTGATCGCAAAACGCGTCTCAATCTTGAAGGTTATCTTAAAGGCAACGACATTGTTCCATTAAAAATTCAGGTCATTGGTAGTCGACAAAATGGATGCGGCGAGTGTGCCTGTCACACAGGAAGGTCTTTTAGAGTAAAAGTCTACGAATCGCAAGTTGGCTATATTACCTGGTTAGGTTTCATCAAAGAGTAGCTCAATAATTCTTTACTTTGCGATAGATGTTTTTTGTTCTATCGAAGATATTGCTGTTTCTTACTGTGCCAGTCACCTGGATCGGAGCATGTCTTGCTTATGGATTTTATACAAAAAACAAACGTAGAAAGAAACGTGCTTTTTGGTCGGCAGCGATTATGTTCTTCATTTTTAGCAACCAAATTATTTTTGATGAATTCATGCGTGCCTGGGAAGTAGATGGCACAAAGAATGAACATGTGGAACACTATGACGCGGCCATAGTTCTCGGCGGGATGGCTTACTACAACACAGATTTGGAGAGAATCAACTTTGTGCGTGGGAGTGATCGTATATTTCAAGCCTTGAGACTGTACGAACGTGGAAAGGTAGATAAAATCATGATTTGCGGTGATTCTGGCAGCTTAAGAGATGATGGTTTGGATGAAGCCGAACAAGTGAAGACCTATTTACTAGAAATTGGTGTGCCAGAGCAAGACATCATTATTGAAAACAAAAGTAAAAACACGCATGAAAATGCAGAGTTTGCTGCAGACATATTAAAATCTGGCGACTACGGCGATCGCTTTTTATTAGTCACCTCTGGCTATCATATGAGACGTGCCTTAGCTTGTTTTAAAGCCGAAGGTTTAGATTGTACTCCCTACTCTACAGATCACTTTACAGGTGAAAGATGGTTTACTTTGGATCGGCTGTTCATGCCCAGCATAGCCACCCTTAATAATTGGAAAATATTGACCAAAGAATGGTTGGGGTATGCGACTTATTCGATTATGGGATACTTATAGACACCAAACAGTCAAATCTGAAAACATATTGCACTCATGACTAATCCAAAAATCATCACACTTCCGGAAACCCATTTATTGGGGCATTCTATCCAAACAACTTTGACCAAAAACGAGAGCAAACAACTTTGGACGACTTTTCGGCAAGATTTGAGTAAAACGGCCTATTCTGCAGCGCACACGTTCTACAATGTCCATCAATACAAAAACCTAGATTTCTTCAAGCAGTATTCTCCCAATACTGAATTCATCAAATGGGCATGTACAAAACTCAACCCTGATTTAGCTTGTCCCGATGGTTTCAAATCTCTCCAAATAGAAACAGGTTTATATGCCATTTTTGAACACCATGGCAGTGTTTTAGACTTCAATAGAACCATGACTTTCATTCTACAAGAGTGGCTGCCAAATTCAGAATACGTTCTGGATCACAGAGCTCATTTTGAGGTTTTGGACCACCGCTATCTCGGTCCGATGAACCCTGATTCGGTTGAAGATGTGTATATTCCGATTAAATTAAAGTGATGAAAGCTGCGATACTTTGTTTTTTAATGGTGTTCGGTCATATAACCTACGCTGCCATTGATCCTAAATACGCCAATGCCACAGAGCGAGGGTATCAAATTAGTGGTGACAGTGTTGTATTTCCGGATGGCAGTAAATGTGACCTTGACGCATTCAATGAGGGAACTTGTGGGCAAAAATGGATGGATATTGACTACTGCGTTCCGGAGGGTAAACATGTCTGGAATTTAGACAAATGCTGTGAGGGGCTTGAACCTTTTCTGGGCAAGGGCAAAGATGGTCAGCCAAGTTGCAGAAAAATCAAGAAAAAAGAAACAGATGACCAGGAAGACAGCTCGTGGTTCGACAATCTCCTGAACAATACTCTGTTTTGGGTTGGACTCATTCTTCCCTTTATTGTGTTAGGGATTTTTGCGTACTCGGTCAAGGCAAAAATTAAAAAGCGAAACGACAAAGACAGTAATTAAAACCTGAACACCACACCATTCATAAGGTAAACGGTATTTTGAGGCACGCCTTCAGGTGGTTTTTCATCATAGGTCACTCGAAAAATCACCTTTAAATCTAGTTTTTCCGTGATTTTGGTCCGCAAACTGGTCTCATTGCTCATCCTAAAATCTGTGAAATTGGCTATATCGGGTTGGTAATAAGTGATGCTATTGATTCCCAGGTTTTTATTGAATTGGAAGTCGAAAGACAGGTAAGAACTCATCCTAAAATGCCGGTTACTTTCTTCATTCGACAGCTCTTCAAATTCGTACATGGCATGCAGCCCTAAATTCACCTGAGCAGAATCACGATCAATCACATTATATCTGAATCCAGCACCAAACAGTGACCTCAACTTGATTTTTTGCACCTTATTGTATTGCATTTGTCGGAATGCTTCTACCACCAAACGGCCGGAATCCGTCAATTCATAATTGTACCTTAAATGCTCGAAACCATTGTTCAGAAAATCCGACTGACCAGCCTTCACAAAATTGAGTTCGCTTAACCATAAGGCAGTATGCTTGTCTTGATGATACTGAACACGTACACGACTTCCTATCTGCCAAATCTCACGTGTATTCTTAATATAGGTCATATTCAAACCAATGCTCCCCAACCAACCATTTTCCTTGGCTTGAAGACGTTGGTTTTCAATATTAACAATCTGTGCTTGAGCTGCACTTGTCAACAAAAACAATATGATGAGCAATGATCTCACGGCTACAAAATTAACAGGAGACTTGTGGATATATCTCCCGGCATGTTAGAATTTACCAAAGGGGATTTGTTAATTTAAGCCAATCAAGTATCAATTAATCTTAATTCCATGAAGTACAAATTAGATATCGTCGTCAACCAACCTCTAGACAAAGTCATTGAATTATTTGACAATACTGACAACTTATATAAATGGCAAAAAGGTCTGGTAAGTTTCGATCACGTTAGCGGAGAGCCAGGAAAAAAGAATGCCGTATCTAAACTCAAATATAAAATGGGGAAACGGGATATTGACATGACGGAAACCATTGAAGAAATGAACCTACCCAGTAATTTCACTGCCAAATATGAGGCAAAAGGCGTCACCAATTGGGTAAAAAACACTTTTGAGGCTGTAGGAGAGAACCAAACTAAATGGACTGCCTATAATGAGTTTAAACTCACCGGCGGGATCAAATTGTTCGGTTGGCTGTTTCCGAAAAAATTTAAGAAGCAGAGCTACAGAATTATGGAAGATTTTAAACGGTTCGCGGAAGAAAATTAATGTAACCAATATGGATTTTTCCGTTCTATGGATATGAGAATATTCCTTGGAATTATTTTAGTTGGATTGAGTGCTTGCTCAAAATACAATATCGAGAAAAGTAAAAGTCCCTTAACCAATCCGGCATATTTTGAAAATGGTCCCGGAACGGTTTTGGTCGACTCCAATTTTTACATGGATCAAACAGAAATCACCAATTTCAATTGGTTGGAATACATGTATTGGACTGAGAAAATATTTGGATATAAGTCTCCAGAACATCTCGAAACCATTCCGGACACAACAGTTTGGAGCCAGTACCATCAGAGTTTGGCACCCTACGAGAACTCCTATTTAAGACATCCTGCTTATCGAAATTATCCTGTAGTTGGCATTTCCCAAAAGCAAGCAATGAACTATTCACGATGGAGGTCCAATCGCGTATTTGAGTTTATTTTAATCCGTGAAGGTGCCATCGAATATAATCCTAATCAAACCAAAGATTCGTATTTTACAATTCATAAATACTTTTCTGGTAAATACCAGAACAAATCACCTCACGCCAACATCCAATATTATCCTCAGTACGCACTTCCAAACTATATGGAATGGCAGAAAAGTTTAAGTTATTTCGAAGACAAAAACCGGGAACTCATCACCAAACATTGTGTGGACGCAGTGACCAGTATTAATTCTTTGGAGCTAAATGAACCAGACTCATTGGGTCAAATCATCGATCCATTACTTCCTGTAAGTGTCAGTTGTCATAAAAAAGTATTTTACGACATGCTCAGAGGAAACGTTGCTGAATGGTCGAGAGAACCCAATACCACTTTAGGTGGGGGTTGGACAGATTCTTTGTCCATCATTATGAACTATGACACGCAACATCAGACCTTACCTTCCGTACAAACAGGTATGCGGTGCGTGATGCGATGGGTAAAATGGACCGATTCGAGTCAATAAGCGACTTATCAAAAATTGAGTGTTTCTAACTTTGATCCAATTAACATTGTCTTAACTCGCATTGCCCGTATCTTCAATCATCATTAATTGAGACCTATGGCAAAGAAAAAGCAGAGAAAGATATTTGTACTTGATACCTCAGTCATCCTTCACGACCACAACGCAATCAACAATTTTGAGGAAAATGATGTGGCCATTCCAATTACCGTTCTTGAAGAATTGGATAATTTCAAAAAAGGCAATGACACCAAAAACTTTGAAGCGCGAGAATTCATCCGTTTTCTTGACAAACTTTCTGAGAATGCTACCTTGAACGATTGGATAGCACTTCCGGGAGAAAACAAGGGAAAAATCAAGATTGTTTTGAGTTCTGATTTGGTCTCCCGACAGGCCAGTGATGTATTTGGAGACATTAAAGCCGATCACCAAATTCTGGACGCAGCATTGAGTCTTCAAAAAAGTGCCAAAGGCGCCAAAGTCATCATGGTAACTAAGGACATTAACCTTCGCCTTAAAGCCAAGTCCCTTAACATTCAGTCGGAGGACTACAAAAGCGGAAAAATCAAGGATGTGAGTAAGGCAACTATTGGCGCCAACACCATTCATGAAATAGAAAGTGATGAGATTCAAACCATGTACAAGCAAGGGTTTACTGAAAACACAGATATTCTGGGAGATGCTAAGGTGATCAATGAGTATTACATTCTGAAAAATGGCAAATCTTCTTGTTTGGGCTATTACAATTCCAGTTCAGAGCGCATAGAACGGGTCGACAAAGAATACGTTTATGGCATCAAGCCCAGAAATGCAGAGCAAGCTTTTGCCGTGCACGCGCTCATGAATGAAGACGTTAAATTGGTGACTCTGCAGGGGGTGGCAGGAACCGGAAAGACCTTGTTGGCTCTTGCCAGTGCCATCGAACAAAAAAACAAGTACAACCAAATCATCTTGGCTCGTCCCATTGTACCTCTGAGCAATAAAGACATTGGCTACCTGCCAGGTGACGCAAAAGAGAAAATTTCTCCTTACATGCAGCCATTATTTGACAACCTCACTTTCATTAAATCTCAATTCAAAGAGACTGAGAAAAAGTACAAAGCTTTGGACGACATGGTTCAGCAAGAAAAAATGATCATTTCGCCTTTGGCTTTTATCAGGGGAAGAAGTTTGTCGAACATCTATTTCATTATTGATGAAGCGCAGAATTTGACACCTCATGAGGTAAAGACCATCATAACCCGTGCTGGAGAAGGCACTAAGATCATCTTTACTGGTGACATTCATCAAATAGACACGCCATACCTGGACGAGCATAGTAACGGAATGTCCTACATCATTGACAGACTTAAAGGGCATAAGTTATTTGCTCACGTAAAATTAGAAAGAGGCGAACGCTCTGATCTGGCGAATTTGGCGAATGATTTACTCTAGGATCTACTGAGGGTTCACTTCATCCACAGTCATGTGAAACTCTGGTTTGATGAGAGGCAATACTTTCCAGTTTAATTGTTTGGCAGAAATGGCAATGTGCCTGTCAAAAATCTCACCAGTAATACTCATGATGGAATCCGAGCTGAGGTGGTAATTCAATTGGAAGGTATTGCCTTCGTAATCTTCTAGCTGGAAAACTTGCCTTTCAGGATCAACTTTCAAGCTATAATCCACCATTTCATCACGCATAGACTGAATAATGAAGTAACCTCTTCTATGAATAAAAAAGCGTTTCCAACGTTGGGCTTGATCCATAGTATTGGGTAGTTCTTCTCCTTCCACCCGAAAACTATCCACTTCATAGGCCCCATGATATCTAGGTCTTTCTGCCAGATCGTCATTGTAGTTTCCTGTATCCAAATAAGGCCACAGACCTTCAAGCAGTATCAGTCCAACAAACAATATTTTAACGACTGGTTTAATCCAATTCATTTTAAATTGAGGCCGCCACTCATTGTCTGCTTCTACCGCATGTCCCTGGGCAAAGGCGAGGAACTGTTTCAATTTAGGAACGATCAGGCTAAAAGCGAACACTAACAAGATGAAGGAATACAATTTCACCGAGATATTAAACCCCAGGTTAATCATCCACACATTGAGCATAATCCCAAATGTGAGCATGGCCCCGAAAAAGCGTGTCTTTCTAAAAAGCAAAAGACTACCTGCCAATACTTCTATCAATCCGGCAAAAACTGTGTACGTATATGACGCTCCCATCGCACTCCAATACAAAATATCCTTATTCAACTGTCCCATTGGGGTATATAAAGTATTGGGCTCAGGTGTGAAAAATTGCCACTTAAATACCTTGTTGAATCCATAAGACAACATCTGCATTGCCAGGTAATACGCTATGGCTCTCCTCACCCAATATTGAAGCTTTCTGAGCTCAACTTTTTCATACAAAAACCTCACGAATAAACCACCAATCAACATTGACAACATCAATATATTGAACACGTTTGCATAAAAACTTCTGCTATCCGAACTGATCTCTGTTGTGTAATTCTCCCAGCCGAAAACACCTTTGCCAGTCATTTCGGCAAGACCTTCAAAAATGGGCGCAAAAACAGAAGCTAAATCTGGCAAAACATAATGCCCAAAGGAAAATGAGCCGCACAATAAAAGCAAAAAAGTCCCTAAAAAAGACCATCCAAAATATGTCCAATAAGATCTCACTGTTCTCATAATTACAGTACTCTCGATAAAAAGTTCATTTTATTTTGAACCAATTTAAAGATGGTGTGTACAGACGTGCAATAATAGATTAATCTTACAATAATAAACGCTATGAAATTACTTTTTTCAGTGATACTGGCTGCCTTGATTCAATCGACCAGCTATGCACAAACCAAAAAAATCGCACACCGGAGTCACAGTGGTTCCAATACCTCTTTTTCTTTGAACAGTATAGACAACTTTGGGGAAACTCCGGAAATGATTCGAGCCTGGGAAGAAGAGCAACTCAAAGAAAAAACAAAAAAAGAGCAGGAAGAAACTAATAAGAAAAAACTTAAAGAGGAACCCAAAAAGCAAGCGCCTGCTGAAGGAGACCTAAAAATAGAAAAGCCAATCTCTTCAAAATCGACTGAAAAAAGCAAAAAAGAACTCAAAAGAGAGAAAAAAGAGCAAAAAAAAGCTGAAAAAGCAGTTAAAAAAGCCGAAAAAAAGACTACCTCAAATTTTCATGAGGATGATAACGCCAAAGCCAAAATCACACCGAAACACCAGGCTATTGATAATAACGAGGAGGTCATCAATCGCACCAGTCATCATCAAAAATCTCAAGCTTCCGTCAACTGGTTGATTCTAATTTTGATCATCGCACTTCCTTCTGCTTTTGCCCTTAAATCTATCAATATCAAATTATGAGAACACTTTGCTCTATACTATTACTGAGTTGCGCAATGAGCACTTTTGCTCAAACAAAAAAAATCGCTCACCGCAGTCACAGCGGACAAAACTCAAGTTTTTCTATGGAAAGTTTGGATAACTTGGGAAGACGATACTCAGATGAAGAACTGGAAAAGATGAGGAAATCTCTCCAAGAGAAAGAATTTAAATTCCCAACTGAAGAAGTTATTATCGATTCCATTCAAGTAGATTCTGGTACAGCAATTGAAAAAAAGCCCGAAATCGAATCAAAACCAGAGAATATTCAGAAAAAGGAACCACAGACCTCAAAAAAATCGAGCACGCCAGCCACAAAAAAGCACACCGCCACTTTAATTGAGTCCGCCAATAATTCCCATGACATCTACAAATCAGAATATAGTCGGGAATTTGTGACTGAATCGAAGAATCAAAAAACTAAAACCTCTGAGGCTTCTATCAACTGGATGCTTTTGCTCATGATAATTGCTGTGCCCTCGGTATTCGCTATTAAATCAATTAATCTAAAACTATGAGAATTCTTTGTTGTATCTTATTAATCAGCGGTTCGACAGGCTCCTTTGCCCAAACTAAGAAAATTGCCCATCGCAGTCACAGTGGAAGTAATTCTACTTTTTCCTTAAAAGACATTGATAATTTGGGGGTGGCACCGACTCAAAGAATAACAGAAGCCAATCTGGATACCCTGAAAATTCTGCCGGACAATAGAATTGTAATGATTACCTCCCAAACCTGTCATGATGAGAACTGGAATGGTCGTGTGCTTTCTGACACCTCCATTTGGAAGGCAGGCTCAGATACTCTGGACAATCATCCTCTGTTTTCAAAAAAACATGAGTTGAATCACATCAAAAAAGAACTGAAGCAGACATACAACTTTCAGAACGACATAGATGAAGTTGAGTTTATCGGCTATGATAATCAAAAGCCCAAATCGAAAAAGAAAAGAAAGTCTGGTGGCTCAGCTAGCGCCTCTGCTAAAGCTAGTGCCTCCGCTGAAGCTAACGGCGACATGCAGACAGGCGATACGCAGAAGAAAGGCAAAAATCCAAAGGAGCACAACGAACCTCAAGCAATGCAAACCAACAAGACCATTGACCATGAAGATGCACCCATAGACCACTCTATGCTTTGGTTTTTGATGGCAATTCCTTTTATTTCCCTTGGATGGTGGAGCCGGTGGTTCAAAGATTAAACAAGTTCGTATTTTTGCGGTATGAAACCTTTCATACTGGCATACCTTTTAATTGGCTTGACAGCATGTCATTCAGTATCCAGAAAAGATGATGATCAAACGTCTGTTCCGGACAAACCGAAGGCAGACATCAAGTACGCTTTTTTTGCTGCCGGGCACGTTTACGGCAATCCAATGGATTCTACAAAGGGCATTTACTCTCCTTTTATGCAGTGTTTGAATCGTTTGTACGAATACCCAAAGATGGAGTTTGGCCTGTTTACCGGGGATGTAGTAAGACAACCTACACCTGAATATTGGGATGCCTACGAAAGGGACCATGAATTTATCAAACTCCCTGTTCACTTGATACCGGGCAACCACGACCGAGGAGAAGAATTTGAGAAGAGAGGCTATCCTTACTATCAAAAATTCACTAGAAACGGAGATTTATTCATTTTCCTATCGCCGACCAATTGGAACATTGAAAATCAACAATTGGAGTTCTTAGAACAGGCATTGAAAGAGTATGCCCAAAAGGCGGACAACATCTTTATTGGCATGCATGAACTGATCTGGTGGCATCCAGAGAACGAATTTGGAGGCGTTAAAATCAATTATGAACCACATTTTCCCGGTCAGACCAATTATTGGGAAGTCGTTCATCCTTTGCTGCAGTCTTACGACAATGACATTTATCTGATTGCCGGCGATTTGGGCTGTACAGATGTTGTCTCTGCCTACTCATATCATCAAAAAGACAATGTCCATTTTCTGGCTTCAGGCATGGGTGGTGGTAAGGAAGACAATATACTCGTGATTGAAGTAGACGTTAACGGAGACGTGCATCCAAGTTTTAAAAAGCTTCCCAACTTGACCAGAATGATGCCCATTGAAGCTTATGAATTGCCAAAACGGGATAAGTAGATCTCTAAGAAACGATCCATGTCTGCTCTATTATTGTAAAAATGGCACCCAAATCTAAGGTAACCACCCCTGAGAGCAGTGTAAATCCGAGTATCTTCCAAAACAGCCATTAAATTGTCATCCCCTGGCACTCTGGCAAATGCTCCCCTTTCTTCCGGTCTGAAAGCATCTGGCAATTCAATCCCTTGATTGTCTATTTTAGTCAAGGCATATTGCAACAAGTCAGAATTATGTTTTTCAATCAATTTGACGCCTACTTGGGTCTTTTCTTCCAGACAATGTGATAGTCGGGCATAATTCTCCGGATTCAAATTACCAGGTTCATAATTGGCCATGCTATTCTCAAATCTCATGCTACCATCGTCTGTCATCCTGTAACTCATAAAGCCCCCCATTCGCGCTTTAAACCTCTCCTGAAACCTGCCTGAAACAGCCATGAATCCGGTACCATAACCCGCATTCAACCATTTATAGCAACTGCCCGCCACCACATCTATCTGATCTCTCATTACATCAATATCTACATACCCCAAACTTTGGGTCACATCCAACATCAGGTAAATGTTCAAATCACGACAAATCTTAGAAATACGGGGCACATCAACTTTGTATCCCGATAGGAATTGAACATGACTGATGGCTAAAACCTCTGTTCTCTCTGCCTTCACTCAGAAAAAAAACAGACACATCATAGCCTCCTTGTTCGAAGGGTGTGCAAATGGACGGATAATCTTCCCCTATTAAGGCAATTTTAGTTGATTTGGGAATTCCGGATAACAAGGCCAAATGCGCAAAAGAAAAATTGGGCATCAAAGCCACATTCTCATGAGTTGTTTTGATGAATTTTGCCAATTCCAGCTTCACTTTGGGAAATAACTCGCTCATGAAATAATTGAATCCCAAACTACCACTCAATAAATGAGATTTGAGTTCTTCATTCACCTTTGTCTCTATCTTGCTACTCATCAATCCATTAGCCGGTGTATTTAAGTAAACCCCGATTTGATCAGCCCCATATACTTGCCTTAAATTTTCCAAAGTGTAGTCCATACGTCAACTCCTAGTGCTTTTAATGATTACCTTAACAAGATAAAAAGAAAACCTAAGTCGATAATTTAGATGTCTGATTTATTAGAACGCTTTTTGTCAGTAAGACAACGAACCGAGGAGATTTGCGCACCTCTTCAAACAGAAGATTATGTAGTACAACCCATTGTAGATGTCAGTCCACCAAAATGGCATTTAGGCCACACTACCTGGTTTTTTGAAGAGTTTTTCCTGAAACATTTTCCGGAATATGCATTGTACAATGACCAATTCGCATTTGTATTCAACAGTTACTATGAGAATGTTGGGGCACGGGTAATGAGAACGGACAGAGGTAATTTGAGCCGTCCCTCAGTACAAGAAATATACGCGTACAGGAAACATGTGAACGCCGGTTTTGAGTCTGTCCTGACCCAACATGAGTTAAGCACTGAACAAATAAACGTCATAAATATTGGACTCAATCATGAACAGCAACACCAGGAATTATTAGTGACAGACATTAAGTACATCCTTGGCAACAATCCGTTATTTCCGGTATATGGAGATTCTAAACAATTATACAAGGAAACGGACAGTGGTTTTATCAAAATTGAAGAAGGCATCTATGAAATAGGACATCAAGCCGAAAGTTTTTGTTATGACAATGAATTGGGAGAACACTCTGTTTTCTTGTATGAGTCAGAGATTTCTAAACGGTTGGTGACCAATCAAGAATTTATTCAATTCATTGAAGATGGCGCCTATGGAGATAGCAATTTGTGGCATGCGGAAGCTTGGGATTGGCTCAATAAAAGCAACATTCGATCTCCTGAATATTGGCACAAAATTGAAGGTAAATGGCACTACTACACGCTACAGGGCTTGAAAGAAGTTGACCCTCATCTACCTGCAATCCATGTGAGCTATTATGAAGCGTTTGCTTTCGCAGAATGGAAGGGCATGAGACTACCCACGGAATTCGAATGGGAAGTTGCCGCTAAAAATTTTAACTGGGGACAGGTTTGGGAATGGACAGAATCGGCGTACTTGCCTTACCCAGGATACAAGAAAGCTGCTGGCGCTTTAGGTGAGTATAATGGAAAATTTATGGTGAATCAAAAAGTCCTGAGAGGTGCTTCAGTCGCGACTGCCGAAAATCATAGCAGACGTACTTACAGGAATTTCTTTCATCCAAATTTAAGATGGCAATTCACGGGAATTAGATTGGCAAAAAAATAACAAATGAGCAGTTTTAAAGAAGATGTGAGACAAGGATTGAGCGGGGAAGAAAAACGCTTATCATCCAAATATTTTTATGATGAAATTGGCGATCAACTGTTCGTCAAGATCATGGATTTACCTGAATATTATCTGACCAGGGCGGAGCATGAAATTTTAAGAACCCATGCCAACACTATTGTAGCACAGTTCTCAAACAGAACCCCCTTTTCATTAATTGAATTGGGCGCAGGAGATGGGACAAAAACCATGGAAATTCTAAAAGTTTTAACGAACAAAAAAATTAACTTCTCTTACCGTCCGGTTGATATTTCTGAACACGCTATTGAGCATTTAGAGAATAAATTGGCAACAGAGCTTCCTGATGCAAAAGTAGAAGGTATTGTGGGTGATTATTTTCAAGTGCTGTCTGAATTTGATCAAAACGAACCTAAAGCCATTTTATTCCTGGGGTCAAACATTGGCAATATGACGGACGACATTGCACGGAGCTTTATGGAGAAGTTATCTCAATTCATGAATACCGGAGACCATTTATTGGTCGGTTTTGATCTGATCAAGAGTAAAGACATTGTGCTTCCGGCTTACAACGATGGTCAGGGTGTCACTAAACAGTTCAATCTAAATCTTTTAACAAGGATGAATAAGGAGCTAGGGGCAGATTTCGAACTAAGTCAATGGGATCATGCACCGAATTACGATGAATCAACTGGCATTACAACCAGTGCCATAAAAAGTCTCTGCGACCAAACAGTTTATTTTGAAGCGCTCAAAGAAGCATTCACATTCAAGGAAGGAGAACTCATTCATACTGAAATCTCACGAAAGTATAATCTAGACATCATACGCCATATTACTGAGAGGTGTAACTTTCAAATCTGCTCTGATTTAAGGGATAGCAAGGACTACTTTACGGATATTATATTTAA
>JAUILH010000057.1 GCA_030433115.1 Bacteroidia bacterium
ATCAAAGCACCTGCTAACAACATTTTCAACCAATATCCAGCAGAATTGACATCACTATTCCAGATAAACCCAGTGTTTCGTTGATCTGCTTGATCTCTCACCAGGTCCATCACCTCTCCTCCCAATTGAAACACATTCCAATCCATTGAATCTGCCACAACAAAGAAAGTAATCACAGCAGCCAAAATCATGAACAAAGTCTGCAAAGCATCCGTGAAAACAATGGTTTTAATCCCTCCTCTATTGGTATACACCCAAATGAGCGCCACCGATACAATTACCGTGATTTCGAAACTGTATCGAGGATCTAGCATCCCTTTAAAAACAAAATCATGAAGAATTCGAGCTACCAACAACAGTCGAATGCTTGATCCAAAAAATCGAGAAATCAAGAAGAAAAAGGCGCCTATCTTGTAACTATACTGCCCCAACCTTTTACCTAAATATTCATAAATACTGGTCACATTCAAGCGATAATAGACTGGCATTAATACATAGGCCACCAATAAATAACCAATCAAATACCCAAATACCATTTGCATGTAACCAAACCCAGCCTTGTTCACCTGTCCAGTAACCGAGACAAAGGTAATTCCTGACAGAGACGCGCCAATCATTCCAAAGGAAACCAGATACCATTTACTGGATTGGTCTCCCTTAAAAAAAGTGTGGTTACTTGCTGATTTAGCTGTATATCGCGCCACTAAAACCAGCATAGTAAAATAGGCCACTATAATTCCCAAAATGAGTTTTGGATCCATAAGGATCAAATTAAGCGATAATGCCGCTCTGGATTTGTAAAAACATTTTTAGTTATCAACTTTTTTTTGTTGTTTCAAGCTATGGAAATTCAAGGATTGGTTGAGGCCATTAAATCAAACCACCAAAAGAGTGAGCAGCTCGACATTGATGACAACTGGTCTGAGAATAGTTCGGCAGTTTTTGACTATTGTGAAAATCATCTGATTAAGATGGAATCACTACCGGCATATGTCACGCTCGACAATCCTGGTCAAAGGATTCCTGAATTTGGAATTCTTAACAACGGCAGACCAATTGAAGACATTCTGGACATTGTTAAAGAGGACATTGTTACACCTGGTTTAAACCCAGCAAGCGGAGGACACTTGGGATATATTCCAGGCGGTGGAATACCGGTCTCCGCGCTAGGAGATTACATTGCCGCTGTAAGCAATAAATATTCTGGCGTTTTCTACGGGTCGCCCGGAGCGGTGAGAACAGAGAATTTCTTGATTCGTTGGATGTGTGATGTGATGGGCTACCCGAAAACTGCTTTTGGCAACTTATGTTCTGGAGGCAGTATTGCCAATTTAAGCGCCATTATCTGTGCCAGAGATGCTCATAACGCAACCGGTGCCAATGCCGAAAAGTCCGTGATATACTTATCTGAACAATCTCACCACTGTGTTATGAAGGGCTTAAACATGGCAGGACTTGGTGTTGCCCATGTTCGACGACTGAAAATGGATGATGAGCACAAAATCTGTGCAGATAGCTTCAAAAAACAAGTGGAGCAAGATAAGGCAATTGGCCTGCGACCTTTCCTATTAGTTGCCAGTGCAGGTACAACCGATATAGGTATCATTGACCCACTCGACGAACTTGCCGACATTTGTGAGGTTCATGATCTCTGGTTTCATGTAGATGCCGCCTACGGTGGTTTTTTCATTTTACTGGATGAATTAAAAAATCGATTTAAAGGCATAGAAAGAAGCGACTCCATTGTGCTTGATCCACATAAAGGGCTTTTCCTTCCATACGGACTAGGAACCGTCCTGGTGAAGGACAAAACACACATGCAAAATGCTTTTAGGTTTGAAGCCAATTACATGCAGGATGCCAATGAATTTATGGACGAAACCTCACCGGCCGCAGTTTCACCTGAATTGACCAAACATTTTAGAGGCATGCGCATGTGGCTACCTCTCCAACTCCATGGTTTGGCTCCATTTAAGCACTGCTTGAAGGAAAAAGTTTTGCTCACCAGATATTTTTACGAGCGCATTAAGGAAGAAGGCTTTGAAGTTGGCAATTACCCAGAATTGAGTGTGATGACCTATCGGTTTGTCCCGGAATATGGAGATGTCAATGCTTTCAATGAGGCATTAATGAACTACGTAAAAGATGATGGGACCGTATTCGTAAGTTCTACAAAACTAAATGGTCAATACATGCTCAGATTGGCGGTATTGAGCTTCAGGACACACCTCTCCACAATAAACACATTGATAGATAAGTTAGTTGAAGGTAAAAATCATCTTTTAAAACAAGCATGAACCTTCCTTCCAAATACCTTGAAAAAGCCGTAGAAAGTATGGCGTCACTGCCGGGAATCGGGAAGAAGACCGCCCTCCGGCTGGTGCTTAATTTAATGAATCGAAAGCCCAATGATGTACTCGCATTTAGCAAGGCATTTGTCGACATGATTGAACACTTGAAGCTATGCAAAGAATGCTACAACATCAGTGACCATGAGGTGTGCAGTATTTGCAGTAACCCTGGTCGACATGACCACACAATTTGTGTGGTAAGAGACATCAGAGATGTGATGGCTATTGAAAATACGCTGCAATTCAAAGGTCGATATCATGTGCTTGGAGGTGTCATATCTCCTGTTGACGGCATAGGTCCTTCTGACTTAAGGATCGACGAATTGATCAAACGAATTAACGACACTACCCAAGAAATTATTTTAGCATTTGGTGCCACGATGGAGGGCGACACAACCAATTTTTACCTCTATCGAAAACTTCAGCAACATGACGTTAAAGTCACTATTTTGGCAAGAGGTGTTGCTGTTGGAGACGAATTGGAATACGCAGATGAAACCACTCTTGGCAGGTCAATTTTGAACAGAACTCCTTTTGAAAGTTCGCTGGGCTAATTTCTAGCCTTATATTTGCGCCCTGAGTGAAGTTATCCGTCATCATAGTTAACTACAATGTAGAGCAGTTCCTGGAGCAATGCCTCAATTCCGCAGTAAAAGCACTTTTACAATGTTCGGGAGAAATTTGGGTAGTTGACAACAACTCCATTGATGGCTCAGTTGATATGGTGCAGGCAAAATTCCCGGATGTTCATCTAATCGCCAACAAAGAGAATTTAGGCTTTTCAAAAGCCAACAATCAAGCCATGCGGAAGGCTAATGGCGAATATGTACTCCTTCTGAATCCGGACACGGTAGTTGAAGAAGACACTTTCAAGAAAGTAGTTGAGTTCATGGATGCACATCCAAAAGCGGGCGGTCTTGGTGTAAAAATGCTGGATGGAAAAGGCAATTTTCTGCCAGAATCGAAAAGAGGACTCCCTACTCCATCGGTCGCTTTCTCAAAGATTTTCGGACTGTCGAGACTCTTTCCAAAATCAAAACGATTTGGAAAATACCATCTGGGCTATCTTGATAAGGACAAAATTCATAAAGTGGACATTCTTTCTGGCGCATTTATGTTGATGAGGAAATCTGCACTCGATAAAGTGGGTTTGTTAGATGAAGCATTTTTCATGTACGGAGAAGACATTGACTTGTCCTATAGAATCATCAAAGGTGGATACGACAATTACTACTTTCCGGACACTCGAATCATTCATTACAAAGGAGAGAGCACAAAAAAAAGCAGTGTGAATTACGTATTCGTTTTTTACAATGCCATGGTGATTTTCGCAAAAAAACATTTCTCCCAAAAAAATGCCCGACTTTTTTCAGCACTGATCAATCTGGCAATCTACTTCAGAGCTTCAATGGCCATTGCCAGTAGATTGATAAAAAAATCCATTATTCCTATCATTGACATATTGAGCTTTACAGGAGTTCTCTGGATTATCGCTTACATCTATCAGGAACAAACCAACATTACCTTTCCCGAAAACATCTTCTTATACGCCATTGGTATCTACTCATTAGCCTATGCTTTTTTCTATTGGTTTTCAGGTGTTTACGACAAGCCATTTAAAATGATTAAGTTGCCAGTAGGACATTTGCTCGCAAGTCTGGTAATTTTATCGGCCTATGCGCTTCTCGACAAGTCTTATCAATTCTCAAGAGCCTTTATTTTAATTGGTGCATTAGGGACTTTTATGAGCGCTGTTTTTCTGAGGTACACCTACCATCTTTTAGGTCTGTCCGGATATGTATTGTTTGGCAAATCCAAAAAGAGATTTGCTATTGTTGGAGAAGTCCAGGAATGTGAAAGAGTTTCCGGTTTACTTCATCAGACAAGAGAAAAAATTGACTTTGTTGGCCATGTTTCGGTCACCGATAATCCTGAAGGCAGTTTTCTTGGAACTTATAACCAATTAGATCAAATTATTGACATTCATGAAATCGATGAACTGATCTTCTGCGCCAGAGATGTTTCCGCCCAGCAGACCATTGAATGCATGTCTCGTTTCGATAATCGGGGACTGGATTTCAAAATTGCGCAACCGGAGACCCTATTTCTTATAGGCAGTAACTCCATTGATACTTCAGGTGATTTATACATGTTGGATGTCAATTCCATCTCCTCAGTTGGTAATCGCAGAAACAAACGTTTGTTTGATATCATAAGTTCAATCATATTATTACTCATTCTCCCGTTTGTCCTACTATTCATCAAACACCCTCTCCGTTTTATCGGCAATATTTTCCGAGTACTATTTGGCAAAAAAACCTGGGTTGGCTACATTAAAAAAGCCGATTTCGACCACCTTCAACTGCCGAAAATCAAACCCGGAATTATTGGTCCTTTAATCGGAAGTCAGTCGCACAATCCAAAGGCAGATATTGTGAACAAAATCAATTTGATTTACGCCAAGGATTACAAACTATCTACCGACATAAAAGCACTCATTCGAAACATCAGGTATCTCGGCAATTGAGGTTTTATTCGACGAAACCCCATTTTTAGGTTGTAGGATTTATTTTTTCGGCTATTTTTGTAAGCTTGTACAACTATATAATAAAGTAAACGAGAATGTCGCAGGTAGAAGTATTATTACCAAAGATGGGAGAAAGTGTTGCAGAAGCAACCATCATTAAATGGCTTAAGGAAGAGGGAGACACCATTGAAGCAGAAGAGTCAATTATTGAAATTGCTACGGATAAGGTAGATTCTGAAGTGCCTGCTCCGGCAGACGGAGTGTTGATCAAGAAACTATTCAACGAAGGAGATGTGGTCCAGGTTGGTGAAGTAATTGCCATCATTGGCAGCGAGGGTGCTGAAGTAGGTGTGTCTGCACCTGTAGCAGAAGCTGCTCCTGAAACACCTGCACCAGCCGCAAATGGCAACGGACAAGCATTAGAAGTTGCCACGCAAACCATGGTTGCCGGTGAAGCTCTGGCTAAATCTGGTCCTTCTGGCAGATTCTACAGCCCATTGGTAAGAAACATTGCCAAAACTGAAGGCATTCCCATGAACGAACTTGAAGCCATCAGTGGGTCTGGAAAGGAAGGTCGTGTGACTAAAAAGGACATTCTGGCTTATCTGGAAACACGAACACAAGAAACTGTGGCACCTGCTGTGGAAGTTAAACCAGCGGCTAAAGTTATTCCTGCTGCAAAAGAGGCTCCTGCAGCACCAGCCATTAAAAAGCCAGCCATCCCTGTTAACCCAGGAGACGAAATCGTTGAGATGGACCGCATGAGAAAGCTGATTGCCGATCACATGGTCATGTCTGTTCACACCTCTCCTCATGTGACTTCATATGTTGAGGCTGATGTGACCAATATTGTTAACTGGAGAAATAAAATCAAAAATGAATTCCAGGCTCGCGAAGGTGAAAAAATTACTTTCACACCTATCTTCATTGAGGCCATCGTTAAAGCTATCAAAGACTTCCCAAACATTAATGTGAGCGTGGATGATGATAAGATCATCAAACGAAAAGACATCAATATCGGAATGGCAGCTGCTTTACCTTCAGGAAACTTAATTGTTCCTGTGATTAAAAAAGCGGATATGTTGAATTTGGTTGGACTGACTAAAAATGTCAACGATTTGGCAACCAGAGCCAGAGAGAATCAACTTCAGCCAGATGAAATCAGTGGAGGCACTTATACAGTAACGAATGTTGGGACATTTGGGAATGTGATGGGAACCCCTATCATCAATCAACCTCAGGTGGCTATTCTGGCGTTAGGAGCCATTCGTAAGATGCCAGCTGTCATCGAAACACCTCATGGTGACACCATCGGTATCAGACACAAAATGTTCTTATCTCACTCTTATGACCATAGAGTGGTTGACGGCGCTCTGGGAGGTATGTTTGTGAAGAGAGTTGCTGACTATCTGGAACAATTTGATTCTGACAGAGAACTATAACAAGACTATGAAAAAACTACTATTCATATTATTTGCCTTGGTATGTGCCACACCGACTTTTGCTCAGCCTAAAACACCTGACCAATTGGCTCGAGCACTTTCAAGAGCGTCTACTCAGGAAAAATTTGATGCTGCCAATGACCTTTTTTACCAAAAGAAGTACTACCACGCTCTTCAGGTTTTCTTGAATCTGGCTCAGGAAGCACCAGACAATCACCACTTCAACTTCAAGGTGGGTGTTTGCTACCTTAAATCAAATGATGAAAGAACCAAAGCGCTTCCTTTTCTCGAAAAAGCAAAAGAAGGCATCACCAAAAACTTTGATCCATATACCTATCAACACAAAGAATCTCCCATGGAGACTTACTTTTACCTTGGACAGGCCTATCATTTGGATTATCAGTTTGACAAAGCCATAGAAAACTTTAACATTTTCAAAGACAAAGCGTCTAAAAAGCATAGACTACTTCACGCAACCAATCTTCAAATCATCCAGTGTAACCTGGCCAAACAGATGGTAACTGATCCTAGAACTGATGTTGAAATCTCAAACCTTGGTTCTAAAATCAACAGTGAGTATAGCGACTTTTCACCTGTTATTTCATTGGATGGAAACGTATTGTACTTCACTTCCAGAAGAATGCGGAAAGACAGTTCAAACCTGGATGAGTTCAACTGGGAAAATGGAAAACACTATGAGGATATTTATGTAGCGTATAGAGATCGAGACGGAAACTGGGGTGAACCCAAAGTTCTTGGCTTCTCTGAAGTAGACAGAAATGAGGCGACCATCGGTGTATCAGCAGACGGTATGGAGCTATTGGCCTATATTGATGATGAAGGTGATGGAAACATCTATTACAGTGCGTATCAAGACACCAACTTTAATGATCTTGAACAGTTACCCCTGATGGTAACACCATGTACTTTGTAAGTGACCGAAAAGGTGGTTTGGGAGGAAGAGATATTTATGTGTCTAGAAAACTGCCAAACGGAGATTGGGGACTTGCTCAAAATCTGGGAGCTCCTATTAATACTGAGGACGATGAAGACTCTCCTTTTATCGCAGCCGATGGTGTGACCATGTACTACAGCTCCAATGGAGAAAAGAGTATGGGGGGCTTTGATGTGTTCGTGACTAGAAAAAAGGAAGACGGCACATGGGCCGACCCAATGAACATGCGTTACCCAATCAACACCGTTGATGATGACGTTTTCTTCATCATGAGTGCCGACGGGGTTACAGGTTACTTTTCTTCCCTTCATGAGGCGAAGGCCGATGGATCAAACCATGGTAAAGATGAAGGCTTTGGTGAAAAGGATATCTACATGATTAAGTTCAAGTCTACTCAAACAGAACCTGTAGCTGTACTTAAGGGATACATTGTTCCTAAACCGGGAGACCCAATCCCAAGCAACATTGAGATTTATGCCAACGACAAGACCACTGGTGAAAGGTTAGGTCCGTTTGTGCCTAGAAAAGATGACGGTGGTTATGTAATGTCCCTTGAGCCATGTCATGAATACTATGTAGAGTACTTCATGGACGGAGAATTGTTCTCTGAAACAGAGTTCCAGGTGCCATGTGAAGCTGATATTCACACATTGCATAATGAGATTTACTTAGACCCTACAATGACAGAACCTGCCGGATTACCTGCTTCTGCTATTGTTAGATGGAAAGTGATTGATGCACCAATGAGTTTGAAAGGCAACAACGTGAACTATTACGACGAGAATGGTGATGTGATGGGATCCGTAAGTGTTGATGACAACGACATCTTCTCTTACCCGAATAAGGACCATGATTACAGTTTTAGATTTGAACTGGATCAAAATGAGATCATTTGCAAGGCCACGTGTATCGCGCTAGTTGATTCACTTGACAATGTTTTAGGATATGCTGTGAGAGGCGAAGACTGTAAATTCTTCTATGAGAATTTGGATCAAAAATGGCAGTTGGTCGACAAAGACGGAAATCCTTATAAAAGCAGCAACACCAAAGTGCTTTTCAAAGACGACAACGGCAACTTGTCTTTTGAAGAAAAATTGGGCTGCAATGGCATGTTTGCTTATCACCCATTATCGCCAGATGGTACACAGCTATTCGAATTAGACGGTGAAGATGTGAATTTATGTGATGAAGCAAGAATTGTATTGCTTGATAAAGACAACAACATCATTGGTGAAACAGAGCGAGATGAAAAATGCCGCTTCACTTATGGTGAGAAGCAAGTGGTTACACCTTGTAATGTTTCAGAAGGAAATTACCAGAAGTTTTACAAATACAACATGAGAGACATCAAGTTGGATGAAAAAGACTTCAAAGAATTTGTTGACAATGCGGTTGAGTTAATCAAGTGTCACGGTCACGTTAAAATCGAAATTGAGGCGAGTGCGTCAAGAGTGCCTACAAGCACTTATGGCACCAATACCAGGCTAACCCAAAAACGTGCAAATGATGCTAAAAAGAGACTTCTTGAAGCATTAAAGAAGCGTGGGCACACTCAAAACCAGGTGAAATTCACCGCTTTCAACGCATTGGTTCAAGGACCAAGATATAAGAACGATTTTAAAGAAAATATGGCCGAATACGAGAAGTACCAATACGTGAAACTCAAGGCCAAATAATTTAACATTCAGTTGTTTATAGTAAAAGACGCTACTGAATAATTGAACGATTGATTTGAATAAATTTAAGCACTTAAAGAAATAACTACCTATTATGAAGAGTCTATTTTTAATTATAGCACTTCTAGTTTCAGTTAACCTTGCGTATGCTGGTGGTCAGGAAAAGAAGCTTTTGAAGTCAGCCAGAAAAGAGCTGTCCAGAGGTCACTATTCCAAAGCCAAAGAGCATTACCTGGAATTATTATCTCTTGATGCCAGTAATGATGAGTACCTTTTTGAAACAGGATTGGCGTACTTCAATTCAGGCGTAGAGAAGGAAAAATCAGTTGGATATTTCGAGAAGGCACTGAAAAACTCAAGTGATGATGACTTAATTTCTGAAACCTATTACTATTTAGGTAGATCATATCAGTACGTTGGTGAGTTTGAAAAAGCTACAGAGTATTACAATAAATTCAAAGATCATATAAAAGACAACAATGATGGGGTTGTTTTGAGCAGAGATGTTGACAGATTCATTCAGATGTGTAATAACGGAAGTAGTTATGCCAAAACATCTGACAATGATGTGACCATCGTCAACCTTGAGCAAGGTGTGAATACAGATGGTAGTGAGTATGCGCCAGTGGTTAACAAAGCCAATGATCTACTGATTTATACAGGAAGAACTTCATCTAGTACTGGTGGAAAGTTTTATCATGACAACCAACGTTATGAAGACATTTTCGTTTCTAATTACAAAGAAGATGCTTGGGGTGGGGCTTCTAAGTTTGATTCTTCCAATGTCTACATCAGTAAAGATATCAACTCTAAGTGGCATGATGCAGCCATCGCTTACAATGAGGATGAAACCAAGCTTTACATCTATAGAAAGAACCACGTTTGGTTGTCAACCAAAGAGAACGACAAATGGTCCGCTCCTGTCAAAATGAATAAGAATGTTAACTCCAAAGGACACGAACCTTCGGTATTTATCACAGCTGATGAACAAACGCTTTATGTTGTGAGCACAGACAGAAAAGGCGGTGTTGGAGGAAGAGACATCTACGTTTCTAAAAAGGACGGTGAGAACTGGGGTGAATTAGAATTGTTGTCTGGAAACATCAATACGGAGTATGATGAAGACGCACCTTTTATTACCAAAGATGGCAAAACCATGTACTTCTCTTCCAATGGACACACAACCATGGGAGGATATGATGTTTTTAAAAGCGAATTGCAAGACGATGGTACATGGGGTGAGCCAGTGAACCTTGGCAGTCCGATTAACACACCTGGAGACGATATATATTACGTTCAGGATGATGAAGGCATTATGGCATACTATTCATCCTCTCAAAAAGGTGGTTATGGAAATATGGATATCTACATGATTCAGTTAGAATGTAAGAGTATTCCTAAAACAGAAATCAAAGGTATTTTATTGGCTGGCTCCAAGCAATTCCCTATCGGTGCTGAGTTAGTTGTATACGACAGTGAGACTGGTGAAGAAATAGCCAGAACCAATACAGACCCTCAAACCGGACGTTACCTGTTAGTATTAGAACCAGAAAAATCTTATCGCCTGGAAGTGAAAGCAGATGATCCTTGGTTCGTCGAGAGAAATCACGAAGAGAACTTTGACTTGCCTAAACAATGTGATCCTTTCCCACTCTATCAGGAAATTGCTATTAACAGGTTAAAAGATGAGAATGGAAAAGAATATGCTCAGGAAGCACTTTTTCAGAACGCCTTCTTCAATGTTGAGGATTCTGTAAAAACCTTGTATAATATCCCAGGAACGGACAATGCACTTGCCGAACTTCCTGAAGACTCTCTTCAGTTGAACATTGGTGGTCAGTTAAAATTCAATGACGCCCTTGAAGTGAGTGAAGATGCCAAAGTGTATCTTTTGAATTCAAGAAACGAAATTGTACGTATTTCTCAAACAAACAAAGAAGGTGATTTCCTTTTCAGAAACTTGAATCTACAAGAGAATTACTACATAGCCCTGGATGAGGAAGATATGAAGTACGCTTACTATGGCTCCTCTCCCAATAACGACCAAAATGGCGTTATCGTGAAAGGTCATGTAGAAAAAGTATATAGAAACAATGCCCTTCCTAAAGAGAACATGGACAGCATTGATGTTGTTTTCTTTGATGCCAATAAGAAAGTGACTAATCTTACCATGACAGATGTATCCGGAGATTTCGTTTTGGACAATCTTCCTGAAAGCGACTCTACTTTTAAGCATTTAGCGAACACTTCTTTTGTGTACAATATTGACAGCAAAGAGCTGGATTACTCTGTGTCAGCCTTAATTCATACCATTGATCATGAAAACAATGGCATTAATTATACTGAGGTGATTGATATTATTGAGTTGGATACTACCGGACCACCTCCAGGTGGATGTGACTACACTTTAGAGACGGACAAAATTTACTTTGATTTTGACAAATACTTCTTAAGAAGTAAGAGCAAGCAGGTATTGGATAAGGTATTCGATTACCTTAACAAATGTCCGGACGTAAGCATTCAACTTGACGGTCATACAGACTGGTATGGAACCAACGCTTACAATGAGAAGTTATCAGAAAACAGAGCCAATTCAGCAATGAAATACCTTATTGAAAAGGGAATCGATGAAAACAGAGTAAGTGTTAAATGGCACGGTGAAACAATGCCTGCTGTTCCTAATGCAAACCCTGACGGTTCAGACAATGCTGATAACAGACAGAAAAACAGAAGAGTTGACGTCTCTGTAAAAACAAGAGATATGGCTTTTGTTTTCTCTCAAAATTAGGCCTTCTGAGACATACCTCATCACCTTATTGGCTTTTTGGTATGTGGTTTGATTTCTTATTGATATGAAATTTTATTCGGTACTCATATTTGTAGTTCTCTTTGGCAGCATTAATTCAAATGCGCAGGCAGATAAGAAGGTGGCTGAAGAATACTTTAAGAAAGGGAACTACTTCCTGGCAATGGCAGAATATCATAAGCTCATCAAGCTTGAACGCGATGACCCCGATTTCAACTATAAGCTTGGCCTTTGCTATTTGAAGACAAACATCAATAAGAAGAAATCTATTAAGTATCTTGAGCGCACCAACGAATCTGGTAAATACGATAAAGAGTTCAAATACTATTTAGGGCTATCTTATGCCGTCAATTACAATTTTGATAAGGCAATAGAAGCTTTGGATGCTTATCTCGCATCTCCTGGCAAGTACGAATCTGCTGCCAACAAGAGAAAGGGAGACTGCGAATACGCCAAAATCCTTATGACTAAACCTGCTGAAGTGAGTTTTCAGAATATGGGAGAAAATATCAATTCAGAGTCAGCAGATTATTATCCATTTGTATCCGGTGATGAGCGACTCCTCTCCTACACTTCCAGACGAAAAGGAAAAGGCAAAATAGAATTTGATGGTTACTACCCCTCAGATGTATATCTGGCAAACTATAACGGCAGCACTTTTAGTAAAGGGATGATGATGAAATCCTATATGAGTAATTACAATGAACAAAGTACAGGACTTTCTCAGGATGGAAATACCATGTTTTTCTATTCAGACAACAACCCTAAAGGAGAATTGTTTTTGCTGACTAAAGAGGGGGGGAAATACGGCAAAAAGAGCAAAATCAAAGAAATAGATGCTGAAGATTTTCTCGAAAGCTCGGTATGTCTATCTAATGAAGGAAATGCCATGGTTTTCGCTTCCAATAACAATAAGGGATACGGCAACAAAGAAGATGGTTTACCTCCGCCAGAAGTTAAAGGCGGGCTAGACCTTTGGATGATGAGAAAATTGCCATTTGGAGACAATAATTGGGCAGTTCCACAACCAATGACTGCAATCAACACACCGGGAGATGAAGATTTTGCCTCTTTTGCACCTAATGGTACCACCATCTATTTTGCGTCTAACGGTTTACCAGGCATGGGGGGATGGGACCTCTACTCTACTGAGTGGAATCCGGAGGATAATACATTCTCTGAACCTAAGAACCTGGGCTATCCTCTGAATACACCTGACGATGAAAAATCTATCTCTTTCGCGGATGATGGTAAGCACGCGTACATCTCAGCGAATCGGGAAGACAGCTTTGGAGACCTTGACATCTATAGAATCACATATGAACTGGTGGAAGTAAAACCTGCATTATTCGGCATTAAATTAGCCACAGGAAACTCCGATCAACCTTTTATGGCCGCAGAATTGTTCTCTATTCTTGATGAGAATGGTGAATTAATTGGAGAATACGCTCCTAATCCCAACACCAATGAGTACACAGTAATCTTGCCTCCCGGGCAGTACAAAATCGAAATTGAAGCCGAAACACTCGGTTACGAAAACTATTCAGGAAACCTTAAAGTTCACGATTTCATGAACCAAATGGGTAAAGTCGATAAAATCATTCACTTAAAAAAACAGCCTTAACAATATGGGCATTCACCTTTCCCGTCCTCTCGTTGTGTTGGACCTTGAAGCTACCGGTGCAAACGTAGCCACAGATAGAATTGTAGAAATTTGTTTGCATAAAGTCAACCCCGACCAGTCTACTGCGACCTATACCAAACGCGTCAACCCTGAGATGCCCATTCCGATAGAGATTAGTGAGATTCATGGCATCTACGACATTGACTTGATGGATGAACCTACTTTTGAAGCTTTGGCTGATGAGATCAATGATTTTTTAAAAGGCTGTGACCTTGCGGGCTACAATTCTAACAAATTTGATGTCCCCATGCTGGTGGAAGAATTCTACCGCTGTGGGAAAGAATTTGACATGTCGGACAGACGATTGGTTGACGTTCAAAACATCTTTCATAAAATGGAGGAAAGAACTTTAAAGGCCGCCTATAAATTCTACTGTCAAAAGGAACTTAACAATGCACATAGTGCGGAGGCAGATACACTGGCCACCTATGACGTATTACTGGCTCAACTAGAACGTTACGACAACCTGGAAAACGACATTGACTTTTTACATGAGTTCTCCCAAAGAAATAAGCATTTGGATTTTATGGGAAGAATTACAGAGGGAAAAAATGGTGAAGCTTTGTTCAACTTTGGCAAGTATAAAGGTCAAGCAGTAAAAGATGTCTTGAGCAAAGATCCGGCTTATTATGGCTGGATGATGAGAGGGGAGTTCCCTGCATACACCAAAAAAGTGTTGAAAGACATTAAAGAAAGTATGTCATGAAAATTATCTGTGTTGGCAGAAACTACGCCAAGCATGCCAAAGAATTAGGAAATGACGTGCCAAAAACGCCTGTTTTATTTCTAAAACCGGACACAGCCATTCTTCCTAAAAGAAACCCTCTCTACTACCCTCATTTTACAAAAGATTTGCATCATGAGGTTGAGTTGGTGATCAGAATCAACCGGCTAGGAAAGAACATTGAGGAAAGATTCGCGCATAAGTATTACAATGAAATTGGGATTGGCATTGATTTTACGGCCAGAGACGTGCAACAACAATGTAAAGAAAAAGGACTTCCATGGGAACGCGCTAAGGCTTTTGATGGCTCCGCGCCTATCTCAGAAAAATTTCTGAAGGTGTCTCATTTACCGGAGAACATTCAATTCTCCATGCGTAATAATGGTGAACTTGTCCAGGAAGGACAATCAAACGATATGCTTTTCGGATTTAATAAACTGATCGAAGAGATTTCCCAGGTATTTACACTCAAAATAGGTGATTTGATCTTTACCGGCACACCGGCAGGCGTGGCTCCTGTTAAAATTGGTGATAGACTAGAATGCTACATTGGCGACGAGAAGTTGTTGAAGGTCGACATTAGATGATGAAAACTGACAGCTATCTTGCCAATTCAGTCCTTATTCTATCTGAAAATTGATCGTACATTCTCTCCAAAAAGTATTGAAGGACCTTGAGGTAGACACTTTTCTTAATGCGCTTGCTCAGTTCACTTTTTCCGCCATAGACTTTGTTCACATTCCTGTCATAAACTTCAAAGTGCAGCGTGAATCGTGTATATGGGCTGAATAATGCTTTCTTTTGGGCTTCAAAACGATTGATGAATACAATGTAGTCGTTACCTGACTCCTTAAACCAACGCTTCAACAGATGTTTGGAATGATCATTAAATCGAATACCTCTATACTTGTACACTTTGGATTCTCTGTTGATTTCAACCGTGGCAGGCCACCAATCAGAGGTATCAATTTTCCTTTGAGACACGGTTGTTCGAGTATATCTTAAGGTATCCACAAAACGCCAATCGAGATTAAGAGATGTGATTGAATCACCTGGTAGCTTCTTCTTAATATCTGCCACTAAACTAGCATTAATAGATTTTTTTAGCGAGTCTTTATCAACACCATTATTCTCCAATACATGATTGATACGCGCATTCAGGCTGATGTTTTCTATTGAGACTGGAACCACACCAATCTTAAGTTGAGCATGTGAGAACGCATGAAATGATGAAAGCATCAGAATGACTATCCACCTACTCCACTCCATGACTCATATAGTACATATACAGCTCATACCCCTCCTGTACATTTGTGGTGTCGTTAAAACCAATTGATCTGAGCTCTTTGTGGTATTTCTGAACCAGTCCAACATCCTTGGCATAGATTTCCTCAACGTATTCATGTGCTATTGGAATTTCCGTTACTCTTAAATCCCTTTGTATAATTCTGGCAGTTTCTGAAAAAGCAACTCCCGATAAAGTGAGTGGTTGATTGACGTCTTTATAGGTGTATTCCCAGGCATCTCTTGTATTGGCAGCATTGCCATCCCATTCTTTATCATCCTTAACGCTAAACAACAGACGCAAAAAAGTCTCGTTCTCTTCAACTTTTTCAAGATGCTTCTCGGTTTTCACGCTTACCCAAACATCAGAAATCTGCCAGGCATGGTGCAAAGAATCTTTTTTGAAACGCTCCAGTCGGTAGGCAGTTCGTCCCTGATCATCAATAAAAGACGATTCGATTTGTTCTTTAAGGTAATAGTGGTTAGTGTCGTGAAGTGCTACCGGATCATCGTGAACAATTTCAGTGACTTCATATTCCACATAAGCTCCAATGGTTTCAGGATAATAATCATAGCCCAAATCATATTCCAGTGCAGAATCTTCCCTACAGGAGACCAATAAGACCAGAGAAAGTCCTAATAGGGCACTACTTCTTTTGATTATTAAGTTCGTACAAAAATGCATCCAACTCTTTTCCTTCCATTAAACGTCCTTCACGGTAATACACTTTTCCTTTCTCCACACCATTTTTGTCAAATAGCACCACTGCACCATGAAGCACTGAATATTTATAATGTTCCGACTTTTCCAAGCGTCCGTTAGAGTAATAATACGTGAAGCTACCTTCTTTGTTACCATCCACGTACTTACCTTTCATTTTCTTTTTACCAGTGGTATAAAACTGTTCAAAGTCGCCATGAAGCAAACCATCGCGGTATTGAGATTTTTGCATTACAACACCTTCTTTGAACTTCACACCGGTGTTACTTACATTGGCATCCACATAAAAAATCGTCTTTTCACCATGTAATTTACCATTTTTATAGTTCTCTATGTAGGATAAACGGCCTCTTTGATCATAAAATACCCAGGTACTGTCTTTTTTCTTATCAACATATTTCCCTTGTCCCATGATTTCTCCACCGTGTTCATGGTAAAACTGAACATCCGTTGTCTTCCCATCCGCACGGTATTTCATAATGGCTCTTGGCTTTCCTCCTTCATACCAAAAAGTAAACGTTCCAACAGGTTTATCGTCCTTAAACGTTCCTTCATACTTTTTAATCGTGCTTTTTGGCCAGGTTTCAACCCACTTACCTTGCTTTCTTCCCTGAGCATCTTTTTTATTAATGTCTTGAGACATCAAGAATGCCGGAACCATAAACGCTATTAATAGAATGTACTTCATACCTGTTTTTACTTCAGTTAGTATAAAAACCATACCAAATTTAGACATTTCTCATTGTGCGTCCATATCACAAACAAGAATATGTTCACTGAACAATTTGGCTGTTAACATAGATAAGCTATTTCGGAAACACTTAAAGCTTCTGATACAGATCAGAAATGGTTTCAAGCATTCTTCCCCACTCAAATCTTTTCTTTTCATGACGCACTTGTTCTTCAAAATAAGCTTGTCGATCATTGTCATAAAAGTCTGCAATGGCATCCGCGATTTGTTCCGGATCCTGTTCAACCACATAGCCCACTTTATTATGAGGCACAATCTCTGGCAAACCTCCTACATTGGTTACCAACATAGAAATTTCAAAATGATACGCTATTTGAGTCACTCCGCTTTGAGTCGCACTTTTGTAGGGTTGAGCCACCAGATCAGACGCACAGAAAAAACTCGCCACTTCATCATTAGGAATAAACCTGCTTTCAATAATTACCTGATCCTTGATTCCCAATTGATCAATTAACTCAGTGTACTTCTCCTCTTTTTCATAGTACTCTCCTGCCACAATCAATTTGACCTTCTTCTGCGTCAAATTACTTTTACCAAATGCTTTTAACAATAAATCAAGTCCTTTGTATTCTCTAATGATTCCAAAAAAGAGGACGTACCTGTATTCGGGGTCAAGCTTCAGGTTTTTGAGCGCTTGTTCACGACTAATTTTCTCTCCAAAGTTGTCGTAAATAGGATGAGGGCTCAATGCTCTTGGTTTGGTTTTATCGAAAAGACTCAAATCATCCATCACCTGATCCGACATGGCTATAAATGCATCAACCGGTTTTACAAAGTATTGTGTAAACCACTTGTCGCCGATTCGCTTTTCGTGAGGCACCATGTTATCAATCACGCAAATAATTTTGGTGTGCTTGTTCTTCTTGACTTGCCTTAAAATGAAACCTGAATTTGGTCCCATAAAAGGAATCCAGTATTTCACCAACACCAAATCAGGTTTTTCCCTTCTAATTTGCCGTCCAACACGCCACCAGTTAAAAGGATTGATTGAGTTAATGGCCGAAATAATTCTGAGATTCTCTGGCGCTTTTGTAGAACTGTACTGCGTTTTTCCAGGGAATAGAATCTTTGGGTATTGTAAGGAGTAACTGTAGATTTTCAAATCAACCCCATCTACCTCCTTAATAATTTCCTGTGATAGCCGCTCATTGAAAGTAGCGATTCCTCCTCTCAGGGGATGTGCCACACCAATGAATATGATCTTTTTAGGAAGCATCAATGGTCTTTTCTATTTGATACACTTCCTTTTGTCCTTTATTTCTGATGATCAACTCAGCGATGAAACCGGTCAAGAATAACTGACTTCCAATGATCATGCATAGAATACTTAAAAAGAAAGCCGGTCGTGAGGTCATGTTGTACTCGTTCCAGGCAATCTTTGCAACGGATAAATACAATGCAATGCTAAATCCAACCACAAAGAACAAAGTTCCCAAAGCACCAAAAAAGTGCATTGGTTTTTTACCAAACCGTGTAATGAACGTGATGGTAAATAAATCCAAAAAACCATTGACAAAACGGTTCATGCCAAATTTAGACACCCCATGTTTCCTGGCTTGATGTTTGACCACCTTTTCTCCAATCTTACCAAATCCTTTCCACTTGGCAATAACGGGAATGTAGCGGTGCATCTCCCCTTCTACCTCAATGTTTTTGACGACTTCATAATCGTAAGCTTTCAATCCGCAATTGAAGTCGTGAAGGTAAATGCCGGACATCTTCCTGGTGGTCCAGTTATAAATCTTGCTTGTTTTATTCTTAATAAATGAGTCGTGACGTTCTTTTTTCCAACCAGAAACTACCTGAAAGCCTTCTTTAACAATCATATCATAAAGCTCTGGAATTTCATCTGGACTATCCTGAAGGTCTGCATCCATAGTAATTACAACCCTTCCTTTACAAGCTTTAAATCCGGTATCCAAAGCAGAAGATTTTCCGTAATTCCTTCTAAACTTGATGCCCTTAATGTTGCTGTTTTTACTGGATAAACTTTCGATCAGTGCCCAGGAACCGTCAGAACTACCGTCGTCTATGAACAAGACTTCATATGAAAACGAATTGGCGGTCATAACACGTGCAATCCATTCACTCAACTCTCCCAAAGATTCTTCCTCATTCAGCAGAGGAATTACCAGTGAAATATCTAAACTAGCTTGATCCATAATCTGAGCTCAATATTACGATTTTATTCCATTAGGACCGTATGTTGCGTTGGGCTTTTGTCTTAAAAAGTCTTAATTTTTCAGAGCTGATTCCAGAGCTCTTACCTTTCCAACGAGCACCTCCAGATCTTCATGTGAGATGGTTTGAGCGGCATCACTCAAGGCTTCATGGGGACGCTCATGTGCTTCTACAATGATGCCATCAGCTCCGGCAGCCACTGATGCGAGTGACATGGGAACTACAAATTCTCTAATGCCTATTCCGTGAGAAGGATCTGAAATAACAGGCAAATGAGACTTCTTCTTTAAGATAGGAATGGCATTGAGATCCAAAGTATTTCTATAGGCTGTTTCATGCGTTCTGATTCCTCTTTCACAGAGCATTATGCGCTCATTTCCTCCGCTAAATACGTATTCGGCAGATTGCAAAAGCTCATTAATAGAGCCACTTATACCGCGTTTAATCATCACTGTTTTATCCACCTCTCCCAGGGCATCCAATAAATTGAAATTCTGAGAGTTCCTTGCGCCAACCTGGAAGACGTCAACATAAGGATACATGTCTTCTATTTGTGAAGATTGCATCACCTCTGTGATGATCTTAATACCATGTTCGCGACACGTCTTATAGAATTCCTTCAAGCCTTCGAGCCCAATGCCACGAAAACTGTACGGAGAGCTTCTTGGTTTGTAAACACCTCCGCGCATAATTTTGATGCCACATTTGAGCAATGCCTTCACACTACTTTCTATCTGGTCAGGACCTTCTATGCTGCACGGTCCGGCCATCACAACCACCTCATCTCCTCCAATACGCACATTATCTCCCAGGTCAATGACCGTTCTGCCTACTTTCCATTTTGCAGATACCAATTTGTACTGATCACTGACTCTGTGAACATCCGAAATACCTGGCAAAGCACCAATCGACCTAATATCGAACTCACTCTTTCCAATACACACTAAATAATCTCCATACTGCGTTTGGATTCTTTTGAATTGATAGTCGATCGACTCTACTCTTTGTGTAATGCGCTGATAGCTCTCTTGAGAACACTGCTTATCTAACTGAATGATCATGATTTGAAATTTGAAATAAATGTTTGAATATTGGATTTGAGATTGCCCTGGGCTCCAATACACCTGATAAATGCCGAGCCAATGATTCCTCCATCAGTAAATTTGGTGGCTCGCTCAAAACTCTCTTTATCGGAAATATTAAATCCGGTTAAGCATGGAACTGGAAGGTCCAATGCGTTTAAGTTTTCGAAGAACTCACGATCTATCTCTAGCTTTGATGAAGTCCCCGTTGTGCTTGATGACGAAACGACATAAAGAAATGGTTGAGAGTTATTGGCCAGTAGCTCAATCCGTTCTGTTTCGGTTGAAGGGCTTACCAAAAACACTGGACTTACCCCATATCGAAGGAAATCGGCCTGATGTCTTACCTGATATTCTTCTAAAGGCAAATCTGGAATGATGAGACTTTTGATGCCTGCTTCTTTGCATTCCTTCAAGAAACGACCCATCCCAAAAGTGAGAACTGAATTGTAATACGCCATTATTATGAGCTCGGAAAACGAGCATTTGTACCTTCTCAATTGTCCGAAAATAGTTTCAATATTAATTCCATTTTTTAATGCTCGATGACTGCTTTCTTGAATGGTCGGTCCGTCTGCTAACGGATCTGAATAGGGAATTCCTACTTCAATGAAGTCCACCTCAGCTTCATCCAGAGTTTTTAAAATCTCAATCGTGGAGTCCAGTTTGGGATATCCTGCCGTAAAGTATATGTTTAATAGCTTTCGTTTCATAAGTCTAAGAATTTGCTGTAAGTCGACATGTCCTTATCTCCTCTTCCACTCAGATTGACAACAACTATGTCAGTTGCGGCAAAAGTCATTTTATCAAGCTGAGCCATCGCGTGCGCACTTTCAAGGGCAGGAATAATGCCTTCTAATCTTGTGAGTTGAAGGGCTGCATCCAGTGCCTCCTGATCTGTAATGGCTGTGAATTGTGCCTTGCCAGTTTCGAATAAATGGGCGTGCAATGGACCTATTCCAGGATAATCGAGTCCCGCGGAAATGCTATGAGGTTCGAGTACCTGTCCGTCTTCATTTTGCATCATGTAAGAATAGCTTGCATGCAATACTCCGGGGGTTCCCAATGCCAAAGTAGCAGCAGATTTACCGGAATCAACACCTTCTCCAGCTGCCTCAACACCAATGAGCTGGGTTTCTGAATCGATGAAGTGATAGAACGCACCAGCAGCGTTGCTGCCTCCGCCCACACAAGCAATGATGTAATCGGGAACTTGATTAAGTTGTTTCTTAATTTCATCACTGATCACAGATTGGAAATAAGCCACCATTTCCGGATAAGGATGTGGTCCAACAACAGATCCAATGAGGTAATAGGCATCTGGTCGATTGATCCACGCACGGATGGCCTCATTGGTGGCATCTTTCAAGGTTTTACTTCCGCTGGTCGCTGCAACTACCTCTGCTCCCAGCATTTTCATTCGAGCCACATTGGGTGCTTGTCTGGCAATGTCTTTTTCCCCCATGTAGACGGTGCATGGAATGTCCATAAGTGCACAAGCTGTTGCAGTTGCCACACCATGTTGCCCTGCTCCCGTCTCCGCAATTACATGACGTTTCCCCATGTGTTTCGCCAGTAAAATCTGTCCCAGAGTATTGTTGATTTTATGTGCTCCAGTATGACACAAATCCTCTCTTTTAAGATAAATCTGAGCACCAAATCGCTCACTTAGGTTATTCGCCTTATAAAGAGGTGTTGGTCTACCAACATAATCTCTCAGCAAGCTATAAAACTCCGTTTTGAACGCTTCTTGAGTAGATAAGGTCTCAAACGCCTTTTGCAGCTCAACGACATTGGGCCTTAGAAGTTCCGGAATAAAAGCCCCTCCATAGTTTCCATAATATCCTTTACTAATCATGATGTTTAATTTTTTTAATGAATCTATTGACCAGATCCAGGTCTTTAATACCAGGAGATGTCTCAAAACGACTGTTGATATCTACACCAATCATATTCTTTTGATGTGCCTTGATCTCCATTATTTGATCGACATCTTCTATTGAAATACCTCCGCTCAGAAAAAAGGGTATTTCAATAGCATGATGCTCTAGAATTTCCCAATTGAAATGCTGTCCTGTACCACCATGCTGTTTTGAAGCAGTATCAAACAGCAAATAATCTACACTGGCTTCATAGTCTTGAATATCCGCCTGAATTTGATCGTCTACAGCAACTGCTTTAAAGACTTTAAACCCTTGTGATTTGAGCTCCATGCAATACTCCGGTGATTCTACTCCATGAAGTTGAACCGATTTGATGTTGTGCTTATTACAAGTAGACGTTACCATATCAATAGATTCATTGACAAACACACCCACCCGTGGAGCCAAGCAATTACTGATGACTTCATGCACAAACCGTGGAGATTTGTCATAGAAAATCTGCCCAATGAAATCTACCTCAAATGCATCAAGTGCTTTTGCCTGGTCGTACTGAGTAATTCCGCATACCTTAATCAACATGACTCAGTGTTTTAGCATCAACTTGGTTCAGGGCCTGAATAAACTCCCGACATTTCTTTCCAGGATCAGTGGACTTCATGAACGTTTCTCCCATCAAAAACCCTTTGAAGCCATATGTTTTTAAATAGTCAACCTGCTCGGGAGTTTGAATGCCGCTTTCGGCCACTTTTACTGCATGTTCTGGCAATTGTTTCGCCATATCAAGCGACTTATTGAAGTCGACCTTAAAGTCCTTTAGGTTTCGATTATTAATGCCGATGAGAGAATTGTTTGGACCGACTTTTTCTAACTCTTTCTCTTCATGCAACTCCAACATTACCTCCAAACCAAGGTCATGCGCTGTTTGTGTGAGTTGTTTGATATCTTCTGAGTTGAGTACAGCAGCAATTAAAAGAATGACATCTGCTCCTATGCTTTTTGCTTCAACTATTTGGTAGTCATGAATGATGAAATCTTTTCGCAAAATCGGGCAAAAATTAAACTTTCTGGCAACAGTCAAATCATCATTAGAACCGCCAAAAAAATCTTGATCCGTTAATACAGATAAACCAGAAGCCCCAGCTTGCATGTAGTTAATCGTGGTGGACTCCACCTCTGCATAGGCATTGATAACGCCTTTACTGGGAGATTTCCTCTTGAACTCTGCAATGATTCCTGAACCTTGTGGTCTATTGAGGTATTGCTTCAAAGACACACAGGGGGAGTTGAAAAAGATGGATCTTTCAAGTTTTTTTAAAGGAATGGTTTCTTGGGCAAAAGCCACTTCTTTCCGTTTCTTTTCAATAATGGTCTCTAGAATTGTCATTGTGTAATTGATTTAAGAATGTTGAATGCTTTTTTAGATTTAAGACTTTCTTCTGCCAGGGCGATACAGTCATGTAGTTCCTGGTTTAGGACTGTGTGTATTGCCATTGCGGCATTTGCTACAACCACGGCAGTCTGATGTTCCGTACCTTCACCTTTGAGAATTTTCAAGAAAATATCAGCCGCTTCCTTCACAGTATCGCCTCCAAAAATATCAGACTGTTTGATCTTTAAATTCGTGAATATTGATGCTGGCACAGTTGTTTCTCCTGAATTTGAAAACACACGCGTATTGCTAGTCAGGGAAATTTCATCATATCCGTCGGTTCCAAAAACCACCTTATAACTAAAAGAGTCCTCTTGAAATAGATAGTGGTAAAGTCTGACAATGCTCAAAGAATAGGCGCCTGTGTATTTGTATCTTGGCATTGCCGGATTCACCAGGGGTCCTAAAATATTGAAGATGGTCTTTACCCCAAGCCCTTTTCTTACAGGTGCCAATTCCTTCATGAGTGGGTGAAACAAAGGCGCATGTAAGAAACAAATATTGTGCTCGTCCAATGTCCGGTTTAACTCATCCTCACGATCACTGAATTCG
>JAUILH010000058.1 GCA_030433115.1 Bacteroidia bacterium
GGAATGAATTTGACTTGAAGCATTCTGCAAATGGAGCTTTTGACTGGTTGATGCAGTCGCAGAAATCAGGATCGGATAATGGATTCGCTACTTGGTATTTAGATCGCTCTTGGACGTCCTCATATCCAGAAACAAGCGGATATATTGTTCCCGTAATCTTGGAGGCTGAAATGCTACTAGATCGGAAAAACGAGGCGGAAGAGTCTGCACGAATGGCTCTGGATTGGCTTCTTTCAATTCAAGACCTCTCACCAGGGCATACCATTCGTCGTAAGGATTCACGATATACTGCACATTACTTTCATTGAAAGCAGTATTGTTATCAGTGAATTCAATTTTAGACGTTGTATCCGGTGCTTTACTGATACAAACTAGAATTTTCATGTATATATAAATATGTGATTGAACAATAATTTAAGGGTAGCAAATTTATCAAAAAAAATGACCCAAAAGCATCAAAAATCATCCTATTTATGTAATGTGTGAAAGATGTATTGCGTGCAATGCCTATTTTTATATTTTTGTTGACATAATTTGAATTCATTATGCGAGAAGTCCAATTTAGAGAAGCCCTAAGAGAAGCCATGTCCGAAGAGATGAGGAGAGATGAAAATGTCTTTTTGATGGGAGAGGAAGTTGCTGAATACAACGGCGCCTACAAAGTGAGTCAAGGAATGCTTGATGAGTTTGGAGAAAAAAGAGTCATTGATACACCCATTGCCGAGCTTGGATTTGCCGGAATTGGTGTGGGGGCTTCCATGAATGGTTTGAGACCGATTGTTGAATTTATGACATGGAATTTTGCAATTTTGGCTGCCGATCAAATTATCAACTCTGCGGCTAAAATGCTTCAAATGAGTGGAGGTCAATACCACTGTCCGATTGTATTTAGAGGTGGTAATGGAACTGCTGGTCAATTGGCTGCAACACATTCTCAGAGTTTTGAATCTATGTACGCTCATGTACCTGGCTTGAAGGTGATCACACCGTCTAATCCTTATGATGCAAAAGGCTTGTTGAAGTCAGCGATTAGGGACAATGATCCTGTGGTTTTCCTGGAATCAGAGAAAATGTATGGAGACAAAGGAGAAATTCCTGAGGGTGAGTACTTATTGCCAATTGGAAAAGCTGATATCAAAAGAGCTGGAGAGGATGTGACCATAGTGTCTTTTGGAAAAATTATCAAAGTAGCATATGAGGCTGCAGATGCTCTAGAAAAAGAAGGTATTTCGGCTGAGATCATTGATTTGAGAACAATTCGACCAATTGACTATGATGCCATTTTGGAATCCGTCAGAAAAACTAACCGCTTAATGATTCTAGAGGAAAGTTGGCCATTGGCATCTATTTCTTCGGAAATAGCTTATTGGGTTCAGAGGTATGCATTTGATCACTTGGATGCGCCTGTTCAAAGAATTACTCAGTCGGATACGCCATTTGCGTTTTCTCCCACTTTAATTGATGAAGCATTGCCAAATGTAGATCGAGTTGTGAGATGCGTGAAGGAGTTGATGTATCTTCAGAAGTAAGTAAAAATATTAGAAAAGTTAGCGCATTAATTTTGTGTTGAAGCCCCATTTATTAGTGGGGCTTTTTTGTGCAAAATACTATCATGGAGTTTGATTGTTTAAGAGGTCATTTCGAGCAAAGTCGAGAAATCTAGTTTCTTGATAAGAAGAGATTTCTCCACCCTGGTCGAAATGACTATTCGTTTGTTGGGAACAGCCAAACTCTAAGATGTGATTTCATGTGATAAACTTTAAAAGCATAATCATTTGCACAATTATTTTTAAACACATACTTTTGCCGTCCGAAAAAACGGACATTAATATCATATAATATGAAAGAATTGATTTATATACTACCTGTTTTTGGATTGATTGGATTGATCTATATGGCAGTTCTTGCCAAGTGGGTGAATGCACAGGATGCAGGTGAGTCTAAGATGAAGAAATTGGCCGGGTATATCCAGGAAGGAGCCATGGCCTTTTTGAAAGCAGAGTACAGAATCTTGGCAATTTTTGTGGTAGTGGCGGGTATTGCGCTTGGAATTATTTCAAGTCAGGTTGAGCATACGCACTGGTTCATTGTAATCGCATTTATCATTGGGGCTGTGTTCTCAGCCGTAGCTGGTAATATTGGTATGCGTATCGCTACTGCGGCCAACGTAAGAACAACACAAGCTGCAAGAACGAGTTTACCTAATGCATTGCAGGTAGCCTTTAAGGGAGGTACTGTAATGGGCTTAGGAGTGGCTGGATTGGCAGTATTTGGATTGTCAGTTCTATTTGCATTACTGTTTGTGACTATTGGAGAAGGTGAATACTCTAGAGAAAACATGGTAATGGTTCTGGAGACATTGGCAGGTTTTTCATTGGGAGCAGAGTCGATTGCTCTTTTTGCCAGAGTTGGCGGTGGTATATACACGAAAGCGGCAGACGTTGGAGCAGATTTGGTTGGTAAAGTTGAAGCTGGTATTCCTGAAGATGATCCAAGAAACCCCGCAACCATTGCAGATAATGTGGGTGACAACGTGGGTGATGTAGCTGGAATGGGAGCAGATTTATTCGGTTCTTATGTGGCAACTATGCTTGCTGCCATGGTATTAGGAAATTTTGTAATTCAGGATAACCCAGGCTGGAGTGATGACTTTGGTGGGTATGGACCTGTATTATTGCCAATCTTGATTGCCGGATTAGGTTTGTTATTCTCTATAGTAGGTACTTTCTTGGTAAAGGTTAAAGACAACAGCGCTAAAGAAGCTGACGTTCAAAGGTCTTTGAACATGGGTAACTGGGTGGCTTTAGGTTTGACCGCAGTTGGTTCTTTGGGAGCAATTATGTGGATTTTACCAGAGAAAATGAAAATGTCTTTCTTCGGAGAGTTTGATAAAGTAGAAGTAACCAATATGGATGTATTCTTTACCGTATTAATAGGTATTGGAGTAGGTGGTTTGATTTCAGCTTTAACTGAATACTACACTGGTATTGGTAAAAAGCCGGTAACAGAGATCATTCAAAAGTCATCTACAGGGGCTGCTACAAATATCATTGCTGGTTTAGCAGTAGGTATGATGTCTACATTTGGATCAGTAATCTTGTTTGCAATCGCCATTTGGGCATCTTATTCTTTTGCTGGATTCTACGGTGTATCTATCGCAGCCTCTGCTATGATGGCTACCACAGCCATGCAGTTGGCGATTGATGCTTTCGGACCTATCGCAGATAACGCTGGTGGTATTGCTGAAATGAGTGAGTTACCAGAAGAAGTAAGAGAAAGAACAGATATTTTGGATTCAGTTGGTAACACTACTGCTGCAATTGGTAAAGGATTTGCGATCGCTTCTGCTGCATTGACGGCATTGGCATTATTTGCGGCTTTCGTATACTTTACAGGAATTAATGGAATTAACATCTTTAAAGCAGATGTGTTGGCAGCCCTATTCATTGGAGGCATGGTGCCAGTAGTGTTCTCTGCATTGGCCATGAACGCAGTAGGAAAAGCTGCCATGGAAATGGTGAAAGAAGTAAGACGTCAGTTTAAGGAAATCCCAGGTATTATGGAAAGTAAAGCAGAGCCAGAATATGGTAAATGTGTGGACATTTCAACCAAAGCTGCTTTGAAAGAAATGATGTTACCAGGAGCCATCACTATTCTTGGACCACTTATTATTGGTTTCGGAATGGGAGCAGAGCCTCTAGGGGCTTATATGGCTGGTGTTGCTGTATCCGGTGTGATGTGGGCGATCTTCCAAAACAACGCTGGTGGTGCATGGGACAACGCTAAGAAGTCTTTTGAAGCTGGTGTTGAGATTGATGGAGAAATGACCTACAAGGGGTCTGATGCGCACAAAGCGGCAGTTACTGGTGATACTGTTGGTGATCCATTTAAAGATACTTCTGGACCTTCAATGAATATCTTAATTAAGTTGACTTGCTTGGTTGGTTTGGTAATTGCGCCGATCCTTGGTGAGATTGAACTTGAGAGACAGAAAGAAAAAATGGAAGAATACAGAAAGTCCAGAAAGTCTTCTGAAGTAGTGATTGACCAAGATCAAGTTACCGCATTTCAATTTGAAAAGCTGGAAGAATAAATTCTAATCGATATTGAATCAAAATCCGTGTAGCATGTGCTTCACGGATTTTTTGTATTATAGTGTAAAATTTTAAGACATGACTGAGAAAAGTTGGTTTAAGCGAAATTGGAAAATGCTGTTAATTGTTGGCGGTGTACTTGCGGTTGGAGCAGTATTGTATGTTGTTTTTGTGGTCCTTGCGGGTAATGCGGAAAGTGAAGTCGACAAATCAGCTGTTGAGAAAGGAGATCTTGAATCAGTAAAAGGAACTTGGGTTTCAACCGGGAATAGCAAGAAGCAAGAGATTTTCTTCATAGCAGAAGGCCCAAAAACGGCCAAAGGGAAATTTCAGAAGTTTGATGTAGAATTTGTTAATAACGGGGATTTATCCTCTGCCCAGATCAAAGTAAGCGTTAAAGCGTCTTCAATTTTTACGGATAACAGTACCAGAGATGGGCACCTGAAAGGTGAAGACTTCTTTAATTCAGAAAAGCACCCGGAAATCACTTTTGTGTCCGAATCCATTGAAGTGGTGGATAAAGAAAAAGGCTTATACAAGACAAAAGGGATATTGACATTTCTTGGAAAGGAAAAAGACTTTGATTTTCAATTTACTTACAGAGGAAAAGCTAAGGACAAAGAATTGATTTCTTTCGAAGGTAAATTCGGCTTCAAACAATTTGCGCTTGGTATGCCAAGTGACGACAGCATTGGTAAAACAACAGATGTAACTTTCTATGTTGATTTAGTGCCTTCGGGAGACGCACCTGCACCTGAGGAGGATGACGAAGAAGAGGATGATTGGGAGGATGAAGAAGATGACTGGGAAGACGAAGAAGGCGGTACAGAAATGGAATTAAATCAGGAGTACGATGATATCCTGAATCAAGTGGAAGAAGAGGCTGAGAATTTGTAGGCCATTTGTGCTAGTGGTAGCTTGAGATGAAATCTCAAAAATTCAGACTTTCCATATTGGATTTCAAGCGATTCATAGTCGTCTTGAGTATTACAATGGTTAGTTCCGTATCTGTGATAATTATAGGCTTCATGATCTTAAAAGCTGATGACATGTTTGTTATGTTTTCAGCGATCACAATTGTCGGAATTGGGCTTTATCTTATTTTTAAAACAACTATTTCCAAAGAGACCGTTGTAATCGATGAAACAGGAATAAAACTAAGCAATGAGATTCTCTGTACTTGGGATTCGATTGATTCGTACAGTGAAGTATCAGCCTCAGGTAGTAACGGACTAAATATCAAATTGAAGTCAGGACGAAAGCTCTGGTTATCTGCAGTTGACAAGAAGGAGGAGTCTGAAGTAGAATTTCACAATTTTAGAACCACCTTTATTGATTTTGGAAGTGGTCATTCAGAGTCCTTTGGTCAAAAGCGATCTAAATCTTCATTACAGATTTTTTTGTATGTGCTTTTTGCTGTTGTATTTGTGTTATTAATGTTTAAGTTATTAATTATCAAATGAGCCTTTGGAGCTTCCTTTTCGGTAATAAATGGAAACAACCAGACTTTCCTTTTCCGGATAATTGGCTGGCTGTTTTAAAGCAATATGTCAACTATTACAATGCACTTTCTGGTGAAGAACAGTCCAGTTTTCAATACCGGGTTCAAGAGTTTCTGTTAAATCACAAGATCACTGGAAAAAACCTTGAATTAACTATTGAGGACCGCATACTGGTGGCTGCAAGTGCCGTTATTCCCGTTTTCAAATTCCCCAATTGGCGCTACACAAATCTATCCCACGTAGTGCTACTTCCAGATCGATTTGATCATGACATGAACCATACAGGAGATCATGCCGGCCGGCAAATCCTGGGAATGGTAGGGAATGGTCCAATGGATGGCCTGATGGTGCTCTCCAGAAAGTCTCTACATCTTGGATTCTCTAATGCGACAGACAAAAAGAATGTTGGCATACATGAGTTCGTACATCTCATAGATAAAATGGATGGCGCCATCGACGGACTTCCGAAAACCATGATGGACAGAGATCATTTGGTACCCTGGGTTGACTTGGTCCAGCAAAAAATGAGGGAGATTGCTCAGAATGAGTCAGACATTAATCCATACGGTGGAACCAGTGATGTTGAATTCTTCGCCGTGAGCTGTGAGTACTTTTTTGAGCGACCGAAACTCATGGCGAAAAAACACCCTGAGGTATACCGTTTTCTAGAAGATTTTTTCAATCAATCTATGAAAGAGTTGGATTTACAGAAAACCATGAAAGTCAAAGTAGGAAGAAACAGCCCATGTCCCTGTGGAAGCGGAAAGAAGTTTAAAAAGTGTTGTTTGTAGGACGCATGTCTGAAAATGGGCTAGCCGATGATCAGTTCAATCGAAACGTTGGGAAAGTGTAATGGGGCATAGGGAATCTATGTGCTTTTTATATGCTTGAAATTCTCTTGTTTTGTAAGTGCAAGCTGAAAGTGGTATTCCGCATCATTCTTATGACCTGAACTCACTATTTGATTGTGGTTGCCATGTAGGCAGTAAACTTCATATTTAGCAACAGTAAAAAGGGTTGTCATTACGGCAACTCTTTTCTTACAATCAAGGGTCAAACCGCCTTAATACCCTTAGTCAACTTATTCGCCTGTGCCCAGTCCATATGAACGATGGCACATGAGTAAATCTCTGGAATATTGTCCATAAACCGCTCATTGATTAATTCATCAATTTTTGGAAAAAGTAAGCCTTTTGTTTTGGCGCGCATAATACAATGCTGAGTTGTGACAAATTCTCCATTGATGTAATTCAATCGCTCCGCATTTGGGTTGATATCCACATCTATCACCAAATTTTCCTCAAGGAGCAACTTGGCGCATGACACTATAATGTCCTTATCCGGACCGGCTATTCTTAATGATATCATTGCTGACTTTCTACGATTTCTACTTTCTTCATAACAGCTGCTGTCATGTTTTTGTTGTAAGTCATGATGTTATTGGCTATTGTGTGATCAGTTGTCCCCAGTATCCGGGCAGCTAAAATTCCTGCATTTTTTGCGCCATTTAAAGCTACAGTGGCTACGGGAATGCCATTAGGCATCTGCAAAATTGATAGAATTGAATCCCAACCATCAATTGAGTTGCTAGACTTAACAGGTACTCCAATTACTGGCAGGTGCGTTAGTGAAGCTACCATACCAGGTAAGTGCGCTGCTCCACCTGCTCCGGCGATTATCACTTCTATGCCTCTTGAATGGGCGTTTTTGGCAAACTCAACCATGCGTTCAGGTGTCCTGTGAGCCGAAACTACCGTCATTTCAGAATCTACTCCTAATTCTGTAAGAACCTCTTTTGCTTGTTTCATGACTGGTAGATCAGAATCTGATCCCATGATAATACTTACTCTTGTTTTCATTTTGACAGTACTTTTATGTTGTTTCTTAATTTGTCGGCAATCTCAGTAGCCGTTTTTATGTCGTCTGCAATAACAGTGGCATGTCCCATTTTCCTGAACGGTTTGACGCTTGTTTTTCCATAGATGTGAATATTGGCACCAGGCAGTGCCATGGCCTCTGTCAATCCTTCGTATTTCACTTCTCCTGAAGCACTGGGGTCTCCCAAAATATTAATCATGACAGCCGCACACTTAATTTCTGTGCTCCCAAGCGGCATGCCAAGTACTGATCTCAAGTGCTGTTCGTATTGAGATGTGAAGCAACTCTCAATGGTGTGGTGGCCACTGTTATGTGGTCGTGGAGCAGTTTCATTGACGATAATATTGCCTTGCCGATCTTCAAACATTTCGACAGCAAGCAAGCCCCTTACATTCAGCTTTTCCACGATTTTCAAAGCCAGACTTTCAGCTTCAGCAATTTGAGTTTCGCTAAGTTCGCTTGGACAGATCAATTTCTCAACCATGTTTTCCTTATTGAAAATCATTTCAACCGGAGAAAAGCATTTGATGTCTCCATCTGAGCCCTTGGCAGCAATCACTGCAATTTCTTTCTTAATATCCACCAGGTCTTCAACAATCGAAGGGCAGTCGAACAATAGATCATGGTCATGTTCACTTCTTACTAATTGAACGCCTCTGCCATCGTATCCGCCAATTCTACTTTTTTGAATAAAGGGATAGGTGACGGTGCCGGATGAGATGGCAGCTAGTAATTCCGCTTTGTCAGAAACATGTCTGTAGGGGGCAGTTGGTATGCCAGATTCAGCATAAAAATCTTTTTGAAGCCCTTTGTCCTGAATGATGGCAAACCCTTCGGGGTCGGGATGAATAACCTTTCCACGTTTTTTAAGTTCGCACAATGCCTCAATATTTACATTTTCCAGTTCACAGGTAATGATGTCAACCTGTTCTCCAAAATTCACAATGGCTTCATAATCGTTGAACCCTCCTTGTGTCACATGATTGCACACCTTGCTCGCCGGACATGATTTTGACGGATCGAAAATGTGTGTGGTAACATCCCATTGGTGGGCACTTTGAACCAACATTTTGCCCAATTGACCTCCGCCAATAATACCTAATTTAAAACCGGACGTGACTAAGTTTTCCATTGTGCGAAATTATGTCTTTTTCAAAAATATTTATTGGCAATTTCCTTTTTGTTTTGATTCATATGCTGAATAAATGCGTTGGCGGCAGGACTGTAGGTGTTCTTTTTGTTATAAACCAATTGCCAGTCAGTAACCAGAGGCAATCCGGGCATTTGAATGATCTGAATTTCTTCCTGAGCCAATTCGTGCTTTAAACCCATCATAGGCATGATGGATAAGCCCAATCCGGCCTTAACAGCTTGCTTGACCGCCTCATTTGATACCAACTCCATTTTGTTGGAAGCCTGTATGCCATGAATTTTAAGGTATTTTTCCATTGTAAGGCGTGTTGCGGATCCCTGTTCACGATATATCATAGGTAGTCTCGCCAAATCCTGTGGAGATTTAACCTGATCAGCTAAATCCTGTCTACCAACCAGCACCAATTTATTCTCAATTAGAGACAATGACTCTGTGTTGGGCATGTCTGGTAGAATGGATACCATACAAAAGTCATCCTCATTATTGGTTAGACTTTTGAGCACAGTTTCCTTATTGGTCACATTAATTTTAATTTCGATATCAGGGTAAGCAGATTTAAAATCGCTTAGAAAGTAGGGGATGACATATTTGGCGGTGGATACCACAGAAAAGTGAAGGCTGCCGGTAATGAGGCCTAAATAATTGTCGGAAGTTTGCTTGAGCTGTTCCGCTTCTTGAAGAATGCTTTTACAAACTTTGCCTATTTCTTCTCCAAATTGGGTAATGTGGATCCCACGACCTCTTGTTTCTGTCAATGGAATTTTAAACTGTTCCTGAAATTTTTTGAGTTGAATTGAGACCGCAGGTTGGGTCAAATTGAGTTCTTCAGCCGTTAAGGTAATACTCCTGTTTTTCAGTACGGTAGAAAATATTCGGAGCTGGTGTAGCGTATAATTCATAATATAAAGTTATGCATTTTATAAAAACATTAAATAAAAATTTATAAAAACTAATACTCAACTTTGCTCCGAACTTAAAATTTTTCAATTATGACTATTTCAATCAATTCTCAATTTTCTCACCCGGTTTGTAATGGAAATGTGCACAATGCAGGAGAGGTTCCTACTGAGAAAATCAAAACTTTGTTAAATGATTTGGTGATCAATAACAGCAATATCAGTGAATCTGATGTAAACTGGAATGGAGACCAAATTGAATTGGGTAAAGTGTCTGCGCTACAATTGCACACGTTTTTGTTGGAAGCGGAGAAACTTGGCCTGAACATCCAAATGGAAAAAAAGACCTTAATCAAATTGTCTTAAGGAATGAACATTGACGGCTTAATTGAGAACATCACGAATCCGGCACTTCTGTTTTTTATTCTGGGAATTTTCTCCGTACAAATCAAAAGTGACCTTCAAATTCCTGAAAGTTCTTCCAAGTTTATTGCCGCATACTTGCTGCTAGCTATTGGGTTTAAAGGAGGGCAAGAATTAGCGCATACAAGCATCAATACGGAGATCATTTCCAGTCTGGGCTTAGGACTGGTTTTATCTGCGTGCATTCCTATCATAGCGTTCTTCATTCTCAAAAGAAAGTTGAATGTGCATAACGCTGGCGCCATTGCAGCTGCTTATGGTTCGGTTAGTGCAGTCACTTTTGTAACTACCATTGCTTTTTTGGAGTCGAAAGGAGTTGATTTTGGTGGGCATATGATAGCCACAATGGCTATTATGGAGGCACCTGCTATCGTGATGGGAGTGCTTTTGGCGAAATCCTATAATAAGGAAAAAGACACATCTGAAGAGACAGGTCAGGGATCTATTTTGAAGCATGCTTTAACCAACGGAAGTGTGCTGCTAATCTTTGGAAGCTTGATTATTGGTGCTTTGGCATCTCAGGAACAGGCTGCCGACATCAAACCGTTTACCAACGACCTGTTCAAAGGGTTTCTTGCAGTATTTCTTCTGGATATGGGGATTACATGTGGGAAGCAACTGTCTTCGGTTCTCAAGAAAGGGGTATTTCCTTTTATGTTTGCTGCGGTCATGCCGTTCTTTAATGGTTTGATAGCACTGATCCTGGCGAGTTTCATCACGAATGAACCAGGTAATTTATTGTTGTTTGCGATTCTTGGTGCGGGAGCGTCATACATAGCCGTTCCTGCTGCCATGAAGAATTCCATTCCCAGATCAAATCCAAGTTTGTATCTGTCGATGGCATTGGGTATCACGTTCCCGGTAAATGTCATCATTGGAATTCCAATCTACTATCAGGTCATTTCATATTTGGTGTAATGAACATTATGAATAAGGTATTGTTTTAATTATATGATTTTACGCGTCCTAATCTTTTTAGCCCTCAATTTTGGCGCCTTAGCCATTGGGGGCTTTTTTACCGGTGATGGTGTGCCTTCAGACTGGTATCAGGATTTGAATAAGGCACCTTGGACACCGCCAGGTTGGGTCTTTGGATCAGCCTGGACCTTGATTATGATTTGCTTGTCTTTGTTCATGGCAAAAGCATACAAAAAAGTACAACACAAGAAAACACTCTTGTATCTCTACACGATTCAGCTGATTCTCAATATTGCCTGGAATCCCGTCTTTTTCTATTACCATGATGTTACCTTAGCGTTGCTCATCATTTCTATGCTCACCATTCTGATGGGCTATATGTATATCAGGTATCAGAAAAAGTTGAAGCCTTGGGCATATTTATTGCTGCCATACATGATCTGGCTGTGCATAGCAACGTCCTTAAACGGGTATATTTTGATAAAGAATTAAGTGGTTTGTGATTTTAGAACAAACCGTGAATCTCTGTGTCAATGGCCTGAATGATCTTTCCTAAGTCTTCTTTGTCTTCATGAAAAGCATTATCGTCAACATCAATCACTAACAACTTGCCTTTGTCATAAGTAGAAATCCAAGCTTCATAACGTTCGTTTAAGCGCTTGAGGTAGTCTAAACGAATGGACTCTTCATAGTCACGCCCACGTTTCTGAATCTGAGTCACCAATTTAGGAACAGAGGCCCTTAAATAGATCAAGAGGTCTGGCGCAGAAATAAATGATTCTAACAAGTTGAATAAAGAAAAATAATTTTCAAAATCTCGGGAAGTCATCAAGCCCATCGAGTGAAGGTTAGGTGCAAATATGAAAGCATCTTCATAAATGGTTCTATCCTGAATTACATTTTTATCACTTTGCTTAATGTCCTGAATTTGTGTGAATCGACTGTTCAGGTAGTAAATCTGAAGGTTGAAAGACCAACGTTGCATCTCGTTGTAAAAATCATTCAAATAAGGATTGTCGTCAATACTCTCGTAGTGAGCATCCCATTTATAATGTTCAGATAACAACTTAGTCAAAGTGGTTTTTCCGCTTCCGATATTTCCAGCAATTGCAATGTGCATTCTTCCTCGTTTTTGAAGATTCTAAAGTACAAATTTGTATTTAACTCAAGCGGTTTTGTTGATAAAACTTACTTATCAAAGGTAAAAGCTGTCAGAATCCCATCTTTTAAGGTATACATCATCTCAGAATTGACCTTGATCTGGTCATATTGTTTGATAGTCTGAACATGAGATTTGGTGAAATCCCGACTAGAATAAAAGAAAAATCCAGCCGCTTGCTGCACCAAAATGATCCCATCATATACCTGGAACGATAAGCAATTTTTGAGTGGAATTGTTTTGATGTAGGTGCCAAAAATGTCGAATATCAAGATGCCATTATTTGGACTGTTCGCATACAATTTATTCTTGTATTCTACCATGCTCGTAATATCCACATCCTCATCAATCTGTAGTTTTAAATTGCCAGACTGATACTTCACTCCCAGTTCGCTATCTATTTTAAAAAGTTCGTAATTATCCTGGTTAAATACCCAAATCGTGTTGCCGGAGTAGCTATTACAAACCGCTTTTGGTGTATAGATATCAAAATCATCTAAACTAATGATGCTCTTTTGTTGACTGAGTGTATTGTCTAGTATGCTAATCGAGTTTTGATCTTTGTGAAAAATGAGCGGCTTTAGGGCGAAATTTAAATCAACCTGAGAAATATCACCCGTAATCTTATTACTACTCACAAATAAGGTGTCTCCCTGCTTGTCAAGTTTAATGATTTGATCGTTTGAAATCAGGTAGAGATTGCCCACGTTATCTGCTTCAATAAATTCTGCCTCTGTTTTGAAACTGAATTTTTTGGCAAATCGGCTGTCTCTCACCAAAGTGTCAGGATTGACTGTGTTTGATGCAAAGGACATGAGATTCACCATTGCAAAAATTAGAGTTATGTTGATGCGCAGGCTCACTTTTATTGTTTGACTTCTGAAGGCATTCTCTCTTTCAAAAATTCAAGTATGGAATCAATATGATCCCGGTTATTACTTAATCTCGGTACTTTATTTTGACCTCCCAATTTACCTCTCTTCTTCATCCAATCATAAAACGTGCCAGTTGGCAACGATCTGATAATTGGCTCTTTTAAGATGAAGTTGCCGGAGCGTTTTGCTTCATAGTCGGAGTTCAAAGATTTCAGTGCGTTGTCTAAAATCTCAGTGAAAAACGACATGTCTTCCGGAGCCGTTTTAAATTCGATTAACCACTCGTGTGCTCCTTGGTCACCCTTGGCATCCATGAAAACAGGTCCTACACTGTACTCCGAAATGGCTGAATGAGTCCGATCACAGGCTACCTCAAGCGCTTTTTCCACATTGTCTACAATGAGCTCTTCACCAAACGCATTGATGAAAAATTTGGTCCTTCCGGAAATCTGAATTCTGTATGGGGCAATGGAGGTGAATTTAATGGTGTCTCCCAGCAAGTAACGCCAAAGTCCTCCATTGGTTGAAATGACTATGGCATAGTTCACATCTTTTTCAACTTCACCAAGGGTGAGCACCTTTTTGGAATTCACACCATCGTAGTCCTCCATTGGAATGAATTCGAAGAAAATACCATAATCCAGCATCAGAAGCATTTCGTTCACACCCGGCTGATCTTGAATTCCGAAGAACCCTTCAGACGCATTGTAGGTTTCAACGTAATTCATATCGGTTCGAGGAATCAGTTTTTCATACTGAGACTTATAAGGTCCAAAGCTCACTCCGCCATGCATGAACAATTCAAGCCTTGGCCATACTTCAAGAATATTGTCTGCTCCGGTAATGTCTAAAATTCGGTTGAGCAATACCAATGACCAGGAGGGGACACCTGCCAGAATATGAACATCCTGATTAATGGTAGAATGTGCCATGGCATCCAGTTTTTCCTCCCAATCGTCCATCAGAGCGATCTTCTTTTTGGGCGTTCTTCTGATCTCGCACCACCAGGGGAGATTTTTCATAATAATGGCAGACAAGTCTCCGGTATACGACCCGTCACTCAGTGTGTTGATTTCTGATGAGCCTCCTACTATGAGGTGCTTCCCGTTGAATAATTTCGTTGTTGGGTGGTGGTGGTAATACATGCCCAGCAAATCCTTGCCTCCTTTGTAATGACAGTCCTCAAGGGCTTCTTTGGTTACCGGAATGAATTTGCTTTTGCCACTTGTGGTGCCAGATGATTTCGCAAACCATTTGACCTCTGTAGGCCACAGAATGTTCTGTTCATTCCGCATGGTACGCTCAATATATGGCTTGAGATCGTCGTAAGTTTGAAGCGGCACCTGATTTTGAAAATCCTGGTAAGATCTAATGTCTTTAAAGCCATGTTTTAGTCCCCATTCAGTACCTCTGGCTGTTTCAATCAACTTAATGAATACTTCATCCTGAACGTCAACAGGGTATTTCCTGAACAGATCAATCTGATGCAAACGCTTTTTAATTAACCAGGAAAATATCGAATTAAATGGCATACTCTCTCAATCTAAGATAAAGATACGCCAAATAGTGAAGAAAAGTATGTGCGATAAGACTTAACGCAAAAATATCTTTTCAAGACAGACTAGCAGGCAAGAAGACCAATGATAACACCAATAGCAATGATCACATAGATGTATCCAACTGGAGCCACATTTTTATCGAAGAATTTGTCTGACATTGTTTTCAATTTTTCGTAAAATTAGAAATTATTACAGAAATAGAAAATTAGAGGCGTGGATTTATTTAGCAAAGAAGGAGAAACCATTTACGAAGGGAATTTAAAAAAGATGTCAACTACTCTGTTAGACCAGGTAAATTATGTTCTGGGTTGTGGTGATGAAGCGATCTATATGAATGATTTGATTGGCAAAGACATTAAAATTTCTTTTGACGGAATCATTAACTGTACGAGTTGTGGCAAAGTGACTAAGAGTAGTTTCGGACAAGGTTTTTGTTACGATTGTTTTGTAAATGCGCCTGAAGCAGCTGAGTGTATCATCAATCCGGAGTTGTGCAGAGCGCATCTGGGGGAGGGGAGAGATCCTGAATGGGAAAAATTGCATCATGCAAAACCTCATTACGTTTATTTGGCGGTGTCTAGTGCGATAAAAGTAGGCATCACTCGACATGATCAAATTCCTACACGTTGGATAGACCAGGGAGCGAGCTATGCGATTAAACTGGCAGAAACCCCTTATCGACAGCTGTGTGGTGTTATTGAAGTGGCTTTGAAATCTGTATATACGGATAAAACCAATTGGCGGAAGATGTTGAAGAATGAAGTGCTTGAAGACATAGATTTGGTTGAAGAAAAATGGCAATTGGAGGAGGTTCTGCCTGGAGATTTGCTTGAATACCTCACAGAAGATGATGACGTGACCCATATTTCATATCCCGTTGAAAGATGGCCAGATAAAGTGAACAGCATTAACCTCACAAAGGTGCCTGAGATCTATGGTACGCTTGCCGGAATCAAGGGGCAGTATCTTATTTTTGATGATAATAGGGTGATGAACGTGAGGAATCATACAGGATTCAAAATTAAACTTGACTTATGCGAATAATTGCACTCATTTGCTCTTTTTTTTGCCTCAATGCCTGTGCTCAACTGGGGTGGACATGGACAGAACTCACTTCAATGCCATTTAAAACGGCGAATAATTCTGTGACACATGCCACAGTGAATGGCACAACCTATATTTATTCATTTGGGGGGATAGATACAACCAAGACCTACTCTGGAATTCACCAAAAAAGTTTTAGATACAATGTCTCTACAGATTCTTGGGTTTACATTCAACCTTTACCAGATACATTGGGTAAAATAGCTGGTGCTGCGAGCACGGTCAAAAACAAAATTTACATTATAGGAGGATACCATGTCTTGGCCAATGGAGATGAGGTGTCTTCTGACAAAGTTCATCGCTACGACCCGTTTTCCAATGTTTTTTATCCAGACGGTGCACCAATTCCAGTCCCCATCGATGACCATGTGCAATGTGTTTGGAGAGACTCGCTCATATTCGTGGTAACCGGATGGAGCAATAACGGCAATAAGCCGGATGTACAGATTTATGATCCGGCAAATGACTCTTGGCAAGTAGGAACTTCATTGCCTTTCAATAATAATTACATAGCCTTTGGCGCATCTGGTCAAATCATTGGAGATACGATTTATTACCACGGTGGAACGGCAGGTGCATTTTCTTTTACAGCAAGAAATCACCTAAGAAGAGGCATCATCAACCCGAACGATCCTACAGACATCACCTGGGATTATTTGGGAGACAATCCTGGTGATCCGAATTACAGATCCGCATGTGTTGCTCATGGTTCCAGAGTATTTTGGATTGGCGGGTCAGGAGTAGCCTACAATTATGATGGAATCGCCTACAATGGGTCGGGAGGCGTTCCAGCATTGGATAGAATTCTGTTTTATGATTTTGATGGTCCACCCTGGTTTGAAGGCACCGGAGCACCTTATTCTGTCATGGATTTGAGAGGTGCTGGTCAGGTATCACCTACTTCCTGGATTATCTGTGGAGGCATGATGGGCGCGCAAGAGGTAGTGAATAGGGCTTTTTTGTTGGAATACGACCCGGTTGTGGCAGGCGTGCAGGATAATGATGAACTAGTCATTGAACTATTTCCCAACCCTGTACAGAATCGACTTTTCATCAAGTCTAATCAAAAGATTACAGACCTTAAGGTATGGTCAGTCGAAGGTAAACTCTTGCTGCATCAAGATAATTTATTGAATGGTTTGTTAGATGTGAGCTTTTTGGAAGATGAAGGCATTTATATCCTGGAGTTTAATGGGGTCACAAAACAAACATTCATGAAAATACAGGATTGATATGAAGTTACTTATCTTCTTTTATCTATTGCTAGCATGGAGTAATCAGACGTATGCACAAATCAGTGGTGCGGACTTGTTGAATGAAGATAATCGAGTCCAAATTTACCATCCTCATCTCAAAGCCTATCATACGGCTTACAATTACTCGGGTCAATGGGATATTGATGGAGATGGAGTCAAAGATTCAATTCTATTTGTAGGAAATGGTGGGGCACATGCTTATTATCATTTAAGAACGGTGCTAAGTTCCAACGATGAGCAATATGATTTTCCTTTTTTGTCCATTGATATGCCCTATCTGGTTGAGGGAACTTTGGCTGATCCACCCACCTTTGGTTTTGAAGTCAGAGATTTTAACCATGATGGAGCCAAAGACATAAGGATAGTTTTGGACAGTTACTCATTGGGTGTGAGTGAGGAATGGAAGTCCAGAGATGTAAAAACAAAAGACATTGTGGTATCCATGGCTGATGGTAAACCACTTTTGGTCGATCATTCAAATTACAATAAGTAAAAATGAAGCATCATGTCAGTGATGCTTCATTTTCAAAAAGATTAGGCAGGGCTTATTCAAATTATTCAACCCGTTTTCTTCCAAAAAGTAGGCTAGCACCGAAAAGCACCAAGAATACAACGAACAATATCTGTGCAATGGATGCTGCTCCGGAGGCGATCCCTCCAAATCCGAAAATTGCCGCAATAATTGCGATAATAAAAAAAGTAACTGACCAGTTCAACATAATTTCTAAAGTTTGGTTAATATTTGAGTTAGTTATGGCAACTAATTATTAAGAGCTGCTCTCATACTTATTCAGCAAAGTGCTTTCCTTTTATTTTTGTAATTGATAGTCAGTATTTTATGTGTGTTTGCTGACTGGGTGATGTGTACTGAGCTACTTAATACTGTTGAAAACCTTCTACAGTCGACTCAGAATAAGGACAAAATTTGATTTGGTGCGAACTAATATTGACTTAATCAGCCTTTATTAAAAATACATCACTGCCCACTGCTCCCGTATGATGAGACCAGCTCATGATACAAGAATCACTGCCTCCTGAGGTGTTGTATGTGCTGCCATTCACTGCAGCCTGACTGGCATGTCCCATGATAATTGCGCCGGAAGGTGTGGTGCCTGTGAACAGGGTCCCTGTATTTTTAAGATCAAAACTATTGGCGCTTAGTATTGAGCCTGAGAGCGTCATGTAAGCCACAAACGTATTGCCATTCAAAGCATGAGATAAGGAGCTCAATTGTACCGTACTTCCATCAGAAACCCCGGTTATAGCAATATTGCCGTTATCTAGTTTACATAGGTTTTCCACCTTCGGACCTTCATGTCCGTCTCCTTCAATTTGAATGGAAGAAGTGATGTTTAAACTTGAATTGAGTTGAATCAAAAAACTGATGTATTTGCCCTCGTCAGACTGTCCGTTTGCCAGAGAAGTAGAAGAAATGGTTGGACCGTTTGTTCTGCCACTTAACCAAATGTTGGTGCCATCTACAATAAGTGATGTTCCAATGTCATTTCCTGATCCAATGAAATTTTTGTGACTGATGTAGTTACCACTTTCATCAAAAATACCAAGTACCATGTCAAGTTTTCCCTGGCTGTGAATCGTGTTCCCCACAATGTCATTGTTGTACCCATAAATATTGCCCAACCAAACAATGTTGTCAGAGCCATCAATGGCAATTTTTTTTGTGCTCACACCACCATTAAATGCTTCCAGCCAATTTGCTTGACCGTTTGAAGCGTCAATAGACCCAATAAATGAGGCCGTTCTGTCAGTTCTGTTTATAATTTGAGCGTGCCAATTCAACTCAGAGCTCCAAAAGATGCCAGAAATAATCAGTTTTCCCGAGCTCGTGACTGCCATGTCCACAATGCGGTCAGAGCCGTCAAAAGTCTCGTATTTTTCTGCCCAAAGTACTGCCCCGGTAGAACTGTATTTGGTTATGAAAATATCCATATCATTGTCACATGGCTTACTTAGGGTTTGCGTTCCGCTAAATGACACGTCTTTAAAGCTGAATCTACCGGCTACAAAAACCTCACCGGCTGCGTTCATGGTAATCGCATCAATGACGCCTTTTTTGCTACTACACAGTGGCGGAGAGGACTGGAATCCAATTTTACTTGACCAAAGAACATTATTGGAATGGTCGTATTTAATCACAGCCATTTCTTTGCAGGCATTGGGAGATTTTACCATAGTACCACCATTGAATATAACATTGCTGCCGCCAAATTGGTAGCCAATAACTACACCTGTTGAGTTCGAGTACATAGCATTGGCTTCATCTCTTCCGTTGCTGCCAGTTTGCTCTTGGAGAGATAGAATTTGAGCATTACAATTGATGACCATTGCAAGAATGGTGACAAGAAAGGCATATCGTTTTTGAACAATCATTGACAAGTTACTCAATATCAAATCGCCACAACATACTGGCTTTTATCTTCCCAAGATCGTCAATTTCTTTGAGTTGCTCAACATGATTCTCGATAAATACAGGTAAAACATCTTCCTGGCTGGTCATTAAGTTGGTTTGATCACCTTCAAGTAACTGAAGAAACTTCATAAGACCAGAGTTGTTAATTCTCGGGTAGCCGCCCACCACAGGATTGTCAATCTTAGCAATATTGGTAGCATAATCAATAGCGTCTTTAAGTGACCCCAGCGTATCCACTAAACCAATTTCGAGCGCATCTGTACCGCTCCAAACACGCCCCTGACCAATGCTATCAACTTCCGCAGTCGAATTAAAGGTTGATCTACCTTCATCCACCCGACTTAGAAAATCATGATAAGTCTCATCTACTCCCTGTTGAAAAATTTTCTTTTCTTCCTCAGTCAATGGTCTGGAGAACGAATTCAGGTTCATAGTGAGGTATGACATGTCTGCATGCTCAGCTGTTTTAACTCTGCTGTAATGAATGCCCAAATCATTTTCAAAGAACTTTCCTGTATGTGGAATGATGAGGAATACACCAATAGAACCTGTAATGGTATTCGGATCGGCAAATATTTTATCTGCCATGCAACTGATGTAATAACCTCCAGAAGCAGCTACATCTCCCATGGAGACAACAACGGGCTTTTTCTCTTTAGCTGTTACAAGAGCGTCCCAAATGAGGTCGGAGGCTAGCGCATCTCCGCCGGGTGAATTTACCCTGAGTACAATGGCTTTAATGAAAGGATCCTCGGTGGCTTCCTTTATGGCTTTTACCAAAGTTTCATCACCAATACTGCTCGGGTCACTTTTTCCACCGTGAATGCTGCCACTGGCGTATACGATGGCAATATTTGGAAACAAACCGGACACACCTCTCTCAAACTGCTGATCTTTTCTGTTCATGTATTTTTTAACATGGACCAATCTAGGTTTGTCATCGTCATCCAAATCTGAAGCGTTTAAAAGCATTTGCTCTAAATCTAACGGGTAAACCAATTCGTCCAATAGTTTCAGGTCAACCGCATTTTTTCCATTTCTTACCAGTAAAGAATCTGCAATGAGTTGGAGCTGATCCTTGTCAATTCCTCTGGATTCAGAAATGTCTGACAACATATTGTCCCACAATCCATTTAGGAAACGTTCTGTTTGCAGCCTGTTAGATTCACTCATTTCAGTAGCTAAAAATGGTTCAACTGCACTTTTGAATCTATTGTTGCTTCCTCGAATCACCTGAATTTCAAGATTAAACTTGTCCAGAAATTCCTTGTAAAATGAAACAGTTGTGCTCAAGCCCTTAAATTCCATATGTCCTGTTGGATACATCATAACTTTATCGGCAACTGAGGCTATGTAATAAGATTTTTGAGTATAATTTTTGCCATAGGCATAAACAAACTTTCCGGACGATTTGAAGTCTGTAATTGCTTCCCTGATTTCACCAGCGTTGGCTAAACCCAATTTGGTTGAAGATACATCCAACAGGATGCCTTCAATTTTGGGATCCTTCTTGGCATCTTCAATTGCCTGGATGATGTCGTATAGTCCAACATAAGAATTTAAACTAAAGCTCATTTGACTAAAACTGGCGTACTGCCGCTCCTTAATTGTCATGTTAAGATCCAGCTTTAGAACTGAGTTATCCTTCACTTTAGTTTTAGCCGGTGGTCCAAATGCTTTATAGAATTCATCACTCAAACCGCCCAAAACACTTGTCAACGTAGCCATCAGGATGAATGAAACGATTAAACCAACTACCAAAGCCCCTAATCCGGCGGCAGCAAAAATTTTCCAAAAACTTGCAGGTTTGCGACTTGTGCTCATAATGCATTTGTATGTTTGTCAAATATACACATAGCAATCCACAATTGGTGTGAATAATTACCCGCGGTGGATTGGGTATTTGTAAGGCATGCATACGGTTTATATTAGCATAGGAAGTAATTTGGGAAACAAGCAAGCAAATGTTCGTCAGGCCATTGAACTTTGCCAAATTGAGTTTGGAACCTGCTGTTGTTCTTTTTTTTATGAAAGTGAGTCGTGGGGATATGAATCTGAGAATACATACTTAAACGGTGCTTTGAGTTTTAGATCAGGTTTGTTGCCGGCAGAAATCTGGAAAAGAATTGAGTCCATTGAGACTAGTTTGGGGCGAGTGAGATCGGGAACTGGATACGAAGATAGACCGATTGATCTCGATATTGTACTGATCGGTAATTTAGTTTTGGATGATCAGCTGGTGATTCCGCATCCAAGGATGCATTTGAGGGATTTTGTTTTGCAACCATTGATTGATTTGGGAGACCCTTTACATCCGGTTTTTAAAAAAAATGCAAGTACATTGCTCGAAGAAATTGGTAATTCATCGATTCTCAAACCGGTGAATATATGAATGGCTTCATTGTAATAGAAGGAAATATTGGCACTGGGAAAACTTCTCTGGCTACCATGCTGGCCTTAAGGTATGGAGCGGAATTAATGCTGGAAAATTTTGAAGATAATACCTTTCTGAAAGGTTTCTATGAAAATCCTAAAAAGTATGCTTTTCCATTGGAATTGTCATTTCTGGCGGACCGATATCAACACCTGAAAGATTTTGAATCCAAGACCAAAGTCGTGGCCGATTATCATTTGTCTAAATCCATGTCTTTCTCAAGCCATACTTTGGATACAGATGAGTTTGAATTGTTCAAAAGACTGTTTGAGATTATGGTTCCTAAGGTGAGGCAAGTCGATTTGTTGGTTTATCTGAAACGCTCTCCCGAAATTTTGTTGAAGAACATTGAAAAGCGCGGACGTGATTATGAAAAAAGCATAGATATGACGTATCTAAACCGGGTTGAAAAGAGCTATCTGGAATACCTCAGTAAGTCTGAAGCCAAGCAAGTAAAGGTCATTGACTGTGGTGAGGTGGATTTTGTGAACAATGCTTCAGACTACCGCAAAATATTAGAGGTGATCGAAAATAACAACACCAATCAGTATGAAGAATTTAAATTAAGTGCATACTAAATAAGTATTTATTTTAATAATTAAAAACAAACTGCTAATATTGCAGCTTCAATAGGAAATAGGAGAAAAAACGTTAAACGAATGAAAACTCAAAGAATATTAGGAATTGCAGCCATTGCTATCACAGGTGGATTCATTTCATCATGTGATTTGCTAAAGGATGTAACTTATGAAGTGACCCCATGTCCATTAGAAATGCATGGAGACTCTGTAGAAGTAACTATCAATGCCACCATTCCGGAAAAAGGAATGAATAAAAAGGCGTATGCTGAATTTACACCAATGATTGGTGAAACAGCACTTAAAACCGTAGCCTACCAAGGTGAAAAAGCCACTGGAAACGGTAAAGTAATTCCTAAGACAGGAGGTAAGATTTCTTACACTGATAAAGTAGCATACACGGATGCCATGGAGAACACTTCTCTTATGATTAAAGTAAAGGCTTCTAAAGGTGAAGGCGCTTCTAAAGTAAAAGATTACGATACAGACGAATTATGTAAAGGAACCATCATTACATCTAAATTGGTGAACGTTGATGGTAAAGTGATTGCTGGAACTGACAATTTTGTTCGTCCAACAGAACACGATACCGTTGCGCAAATCAACTACTTGAAGGACAGATCAGAAGTAAGAGCCGCTCAATTGAAAGAAGATGATATTAAGAGCTTCCAGTCTTTCATGGAGTGGGCTATGGAGAACCCAAAAATTGAAATGCAGGGAATGGATGCTTTCGGTCACGCATCTCCTGAAGGTGAACAAGACAGAAACGCTAACTTATCTGAAGACAGATCTAAGTCGGCCATTGCAGCCATGAAGAAGATTGCTAAGAAGATCAAGTTTGAAGCTGGTCAGGAAGATGACTTCTACAACGGAAAAGCTTTGGGTGAGGATGTTGAAGGATTCAAGAAATTAGTGTCTGAGTCTGATATCGAAGAAAAGAACACCATCTTGAGTATCATTAAGAACTATAGTGACAATGCGGATCAAGAAATCAAAAACTTATCTGCTACTTACAAAGAGTTGGAAAAAGACATCTTGCCTCAGTTAAGAAGAACCAACTTAATCATTCATTACAAGAACTTAGGTTTAACTGATGATGAATTGGTTGCAGTATCTAAGTCTGATCCCGATTCATTAGATGCGGAGCAATTGTTGTTCACTGCTGGTTTAACTGATGACTTAAACGAGAAATTAAGATTGTACAATGAAGTTGTTAAGCAATATCCTGAAGATTGGAGAGGTCACAACAACGCTGGTTACATCTTGTTCATGCAAGGTAAAGTATCTGATGCGGAGTCTGCATTCCAGAAAGCTGCCGAGCAAGAAGAGAACGAAATTGTTAAGAACAACTTAGGTGCGGTTGCATTGGTTCAAGGTGATAGAAGAAAAGCAATGGACTTGTTTAAGCAAGCTACATCTGCTGGTTCTGAAGTAAGCTATAACATGGGGATCGTGAACATCATGGATGGTCAGTACT
>JAUILH010000059.1 GCA_030433115.1 Bacteroidia bacterium
ATATTCTGCTTACAAGTATGAATACGCAAAAAATTTACTTAATTCTATAGATCAAAATGGGTTTTTAATCTGCAATGGAGAAGTGGATACGTATCCATTATACGTGCTTCAAGAGCTCCAGGGGGTGAGAAAAGATGTTAAAATCATCAACCTAAAATTGGTTGAGAATAGTGCTTATTGGAAAAGGATGTCGGCCACTTATGGATTGAAAGGGGAGTACGCATCATCATATATACAATTTGTGAGCAATTTGATGCAGAAAAACCCGGATAAGAAATTGTATTTGTCATTGACTAACCGACATGATGTGTTGAAGCATTTTAAGGCTAATTTGTACCTCACAGGATTGGCATTTCAATTGAGTCGAACAGCCATGCAAAATCAAAATATTCTTCAAAACAACTGGAATAAGTTTGATTTGACTTTTTTTAAATCAAAAAATAAAATGAATCAAGATAAAAAGCTGGATTACAGTTATATGTTGATTCTTAAAAGTTTGTATGACTTTCATTCTTCCTCAAATAAAAGGCTGGCAAACGACTATAAAGTCACCGCCGAAAATGTAGCTAAAAACAATGGGGTTTGGAACAAATTAGAGTCGAAATTTAAGTAGTTTGAAGCTGTTTAAATCGTCATATAAAAATGCATCTGATTCGGACCTGATGCTTAAGGTTCAGCAGAAAGATGCCTACGCATTTGAGATCATTTACGATCGATATGCTTCTCAAATGATGGCTTATTTCTACAAAATGTTGTGGCAAGACAAGGTAAAGGCGGAAGATTTTGTTCAAGACCTGTTCATGAAGTTGGTGAATAAGCCGGAGCTATACGACAGCAAGCGATCTTTTAAGACCTGGTTGTATAGTGTGGCGCATAACATGTGTAAGAACGAATACCGCAAGCAGGAAGTTAGAAAAGGGACTAAGAATTCATTGGATGACGGTTTGCAGGTGAGTGGAGGAGATTACGATCATGATAGGAAGCTGGACGTTGGAGCGTTTAATGAGGCACTGGATGAGGCGCTTATGCAATTGGAGGAAAAGCACAGGTCTGTTTTTATAATGCGCTTTAAATTGAACTTATCGATCAAAGAGATTAGTGATTCTATGGACATTTCGGAGGGAACTGTGAAGTCCAGAATTTTTTACTGTTTAAAGAAATTAAATGCTGGTTTGCAAGCGTATAACCCAGCAAAAAAGGAGGAAGTATATGGCTGATAAACATAGATATAGCCAGGACAAAAGTTATCTGCACGAGCGGTATCTGAATTCTGAGTTAACTAAAGAAGAGTTGGCTGGAATGGATCAAATGCTCGATGGTGTTGATGATTGGGCGCAAGAGGAATTGAAACCGGGAGCGCATGTGAAGCGCGCTTTGATGGCTGAAATGGCTAAGAACCGTCAGAAAAAAGGAATAGTTTGGTTGAATGGCTTTTGGGCATGGTTGATGCCAGAAGGAAAGTCATTTCACAGAACACCGCTGTTTCAATTGGGGTTAACTGTGGCTTGCGTGGTTCTGGTGGTTACTGCAGTGAATGTAATGGATGGTGGAGATTCTGTTAAGAAAAATGGGCTTGCCATGAATGAAGAGCAGTCGGTAGCTGAGGAGAAAAAAACAGTTGATGTTGGCGAGAAGTCAAAGGAAATTATTCAGGTTTCGGACGATGAATCTGAAGATGAATCTAAGTTGAATTCTCCAGAAACCGGTGTGCAACAAGAGGAGGTTTTAACGAGAGATTTGGACTTGATTAATAAGGAGTCTGAAGGTGTTGGAGATAGTTTTAGCAATAGTGATAATGATTTGTTGTCCAGTAGTTTTGGTCGTCCTATCGGAAATAAGGATATAAGTCTTGAGAAGGCGGCGCTTAATGACAAAGTCGCATCCCCTCCACCTCCTGAAGGATACTCAACTGGAGATGTATCCGCCTTTGATGATTTCGCATATGAGGCAGCTGATGAATTAAGAGCTGAAGATCAAATCGCCTCTGAAACTGAAACCAAATCTTTGGTTGAAAATGAGATCGCAACAAGCTCGCCAGGAAATACCGTTATCAATGTTCAGGGAGGTTTTTCCGGAACCATCGCAAATGGCACAACAACCAGTGTCAACTCGTTTCAGAAAAAAGACTTGTCTTTGAACTATGATGCAAATAACTTGCATAAAAAGGAGAAAGGAAAAACCAGGAGTGCCAAAAATGCCAAGAAAAGCACAAGCATGAGTTTGGCACAAAGTGATTCTGAAGATTTAATTGATTTACTATATACGGCTGAATAATGAACTTTAAAATTGTATGTACAGGAATTTTGGTGTTAGCCACCGCATTTGTCAATGCAAAAGAAGAGATATGGCGCAAAAGTGTTTTAGAATATGAAGTGGTGATTGATTCGGCTATCAAGACCATTTCTCCCAATCAAGTGCTGTTGGAAGTAGAAATTGAACCAGGCAACGATCTTTATTATCAAGATACTAGCCAACAAATGCCAAGTGTAGCAGGAATGACCTTAAGCAAGCAGGATCGTAACCAAACACCTGAGCTCATGTGGACTTTTGATTCTACAGGTAAAACACGGCTGTTCATTGAACCACAGCAAAAATACCTTCAGCTTCACGATCCGCGACTCATTAATTATGATAACGATGGGCTTCCGGTGGATCAGGAAGACATCCCCAGAGGTTATTACAGCGTTCATACGGGACTTTTGGACCTGAAAGGAGGTCATTACGTGAAAATAATTTTCAGACCCGGAATAGGGTTTCCTGTTATTTCAGACAAGCCAATTATCTATCTATATCCGGAAAAAGAACAAGAAGTTGAAGTGAAAATATTCCCAAAAGGAGAGCTGGAGTTTACTTATCCCGTTTACAAAGATTCCTGGAAATACACGGTTACGCCAGAAGGCATCTTAAAAGATGGAGCCAAGAATTACTATTACCTTTTTTGGGAGGGCAAGCATACTAACAACATGCTCACTGCGTCTGATCGAAAAACAGGTTTTGTTATCAAGGGCTCCAAAACACAGGAATTCTTCGAGGAGGTTCTGCCAAAAATGGGGCTGACTCCAACGGAATACAATGAATTTATCGTCTATTGGACCCCATTAATGCAAAACAACCCTTACAATTTCATCCACTTTATGTTTAATGATGAATACGATGAACGCGTGGCTGGAATTGAAGTATCTCCAAAACCAGATAACATGTTCAGACTATTTATGGTTTACAAACCAATGTATGCATTTGAAAAAGTAGTGCCCCAAACTCTGGAAAAAGCCAATAGAAAGGGATTTACACTGATTGAATGGGGAGGCACTGAATATAAGGAACCTGAAAACTAAGCTATATGAGATCGCTAATACTTTTAAGCACGCTACTGATCTGTTCAAGAATTCTCGCATTTGATGGGAAAGAACCGGAATACAAACGAATGAATCCCTGGCAGGTGGTCATGGACGAAAAGGACACTGACATACCAAATGGGAAGGCCATTTTTAAAGTAACTCTGAGGGCAGAAGGAGGCATTATGCAACTTCAAAAAAAAGGTGAAAAGAGCAAAGAAGTATGGAGGTCTGATAGTGTCGGGGATCGATTTCACATTACTCTGGATACAGGAACTTATACCATTAGCTTCAGCAAAAAAGGAAATTACCACCCCACTACCAGAACAATTCATTTAAGAAACCAACACTTTTATGAAGCAAGAGTGTACATCCACAGAATAAGAAATATCCGAACCAAGAAACCAGCCATATACATATACAATGATGAACCTACCAAGTTGAATTTGAATTTTGAGGCCAATGGGAGTGTTGACTTTGTGTATCCGGAAAAACCACAATCGGGATGGACTATCCAAACCAAAGAAGATGGTCGATTGTTGGTTGACGGAAAGTCTTATGATTATCTGTTTTGGGAAGGTCACAGACCAACTCCTTCAATAGATAAGTCGGTAGGGTTTAATGTGACTGCTGATCAGGTAATTCCTTTTTTAGAAATACAATTGACCGCTTTGGGTATGAATGATCGTGAAAAGCAGGATTTCATAGCATATTGGGGACCTCAGCTCATTAAAAACAAGCTCAATTTTGTCCAATTTATGGTAGGCGAATCATATAATGAACATATTGCCACTCTGGATTGCGATCAGCAAATAGATACGGAAATCCGGGTGTTTATGGTGTATGAATCAATTGATTCTCCTCTCCCTGTAAACGATCAAACTTTCCAGGCGCCTGTAAGGCAGGGACTTACATTGGTTGAGTGGGGAGGCGGTGAACTACCTAAAGTCGAATTCGAAAATTAATAAAATGAAAACGAGTGTATTGTGCTTAATGATGGTGCTAAGCTTTTTCTCAAAAGCTGAAACGGTAGATCGATTGCCTAATGTGTATGTGCAAATGTTTGAGCCAGATTCTTCAATTGAAAAGGGAAAAGCTTCCGTAAAGTTGGTATTAAACAGAAGTGTGGATGCAGCCTATTACAGACCAGCATTTGATGATGAATGGACCAGAATTAAGATGAACAAGAAAGACAAACAAGTGATTTTATCGCTAGATGCTGAAAGTCATCAATTTCGATTTGTCAAAAAAGGGTTTCACGAAACAACAGGCTATGTCGGACTGAAGAGCCAAAATTATTATGAAGTGCAAGTGACTGTGTACAAGGAGGAACTAGTTATCCCTAAGTATCCTTCAACTTCTCGCAAACCAGCCATATATTTGTATTCCGAAACCCCTTTAGACCTGAGTTTGTCTGTTTCGCCTCATGGGAAATTCGAGTATGTATACCCTCAAATGTCCGGAACTTGGAATATCCATGTTGATGGCAATCAATTAACTGTAGATGATAAAGTGTACGATTACCTTTTCTGGGAAGGGCTTCACCCAACAATCGAGTACAACAAAAATGAAGGTTACGTGGTAGCTGGAAAGGATGTCAACGTTTTCCTCGAAGAGAAACTAGATTACATGGGGTTCAATGCCAGAGAAAAGCAGGATTTTATCTGCTACTGGGGACCAATTCTCAACAAAAATCAGTTCAATAAGATTCATTTCCTAACGGGAGATCAATACAATCAGGAAATCGCAACCTATGAGTCTTCGGTGAAAATAGACTCGGAATTAAGAGTTTTAATGCTGTTTGAGTCTATTGACGAACCGGTGAAGTTAATCGAACAAAACCTGCCTCAAATTGAACGAAAAGGGCTTACCCTAATCGAATGGGGTGGCGCAGACGTGTCATCAACTCAATTCAACTAATATGAAAAACATAACCCTCATTTTGTTCTTATTTTTTGTCCAAAATAGCTTTGCATTGATTGAAGTGGATAGAATTGTGAATTTTCACGAAAGCATCAATGAGAAGGATAAGAGCATTCCTGAAGGACAAGCCATCCTTAAAATGAATCTCAACGAATTGGATGTTATGATTCATTACAAAGAGAAGAATGGAACTGGTTGGAGTAACTGGAAATTCTACAAGCAGAATTCGAAGAAGATGTTGGTGGATACCTTGCCTTCCGGTGAATACCAATTCAAATTTGAGAAAATTGGAAAAAGTCAGGTGTATGGGCATGTTAATCTAAGTTCTCAGTATTATGTGGAAGTGGTTGTAAGCATGTATGAGGAGGTTCCAATAGAACATAAGGTCTTAAAACCGGCAGTTTATTTGTACTCAGATGTTCCGGTTGATCTAAGCATAAAAGTCAACCCTGCTGGACAATTCGATTTTACCTATCCCAATCACGGGACAACGGGTTGGCAAGTTCATGTTGATGACAAAGGGCTCACATGCAATGGTACTTCTTATGATTATTTATTCTGGGATGCCAAACAAAGTCAAATGGATTTTAACTACAACCTGGGGTTCGTCATTAAAGGAGAAGAAACGGTTGCTTTTCTTGAGGATAAATTATCAGCTATGGGACTCAATGATCGTGAAAAACAAGATTTCATTGCCTTCTGGGGACCAAAACTTGTCAAAAACGACTATAACTACCTTCATTTCATCATGAATGAGGCATATGCGGAAAGCATTGGTTCTATTGAGTCTTCCGTAGAAATTGAAAGCAGCTTGCGCTTGTTCATGGCATATAAACCCTTGAGTGCTCCTGTACCAGTTTTAGAACAGGAAATAGAGGAGTTTAAACGAGTAGGATTCACCCTGGTAGAATGGGGCGGAGGAGAAGTATTCAAAAATCAAGTGGGGTTATGAAAGCAGTAGTTACCTTTTTCTCACTTTTATTGTCCGCAGTCGCCTTAGGTCAAACTAATGGAGAAGACCATTATTTTCATATGACCGCTAATGAAGAGGATCAAAACATTCCTCAAGACAAATCAGTTTTGAAATTAACTCTAAACCAAGAAGGAGCAACGGTTTTTAGTCGAACCAAACATGAAGCCGTGTGGACTGAATGGGATACCTTATCTCAAAAGGCAGGTTTGATTACTATTGATACGCTCAAATCCACAGAGTACAATTTCAAAATGGAACTAGACGGTTATGAAACTATTTATGCCCACTATGTGCTAGAGTCACAGCATTATTATGAAGCAAGTGTTCATTTTTATCCTCAACAGTTAAACATAGTTGTTCCGGCAAAACCAGCCATCTATATTTATTCCGATAATCCAAAGTCGTTCAACGTGACCGTCAATCCCGTTGGAGAATTTGGCTATACGTTTCCCATCCATAACAAGGGCGGTTGGGATATAATTGTTGATGAAAATGGACTCAGTTGCAATGGAAAAGCCTATGATTACCTGTTTTGGGACAGCAGACAAGAACAACTGGATTTCGATTACAATGTAGGCTTTGTATTTAAAGGGACGGAAACGGCCGTTTTTTTAGAGTCCAAGTTGAAAGAAATTGGCCTAAATGATAGAGAAAGCCAAGACTTTATTGCGTATTGGGGGCCGAAACTATCGTCAAACAACTACAACTACGTTCAATTTTTATTGGATCATGATTGTGAAGAAGCCATCGGCAGTTTGTATACCTCTATTCCTATGGACAGTCAATTGAGGGTGTTTATGGTTTACAAACCCCTGAAAGCTCCTGTGCCGGTTTTAGAGCAAGAATTGCCCCAGTTTAACCGTAAAGGATTAACTCTGGTTGAGTGGGGAGGTGGAGAAATTTTTAATAACCAGGTAGGTCTATGAAGCAGTTGTTTTGTCTAATATTTACCTTGAGTGTTTTGCAAACACAAGCTCAAATTTCAGTTGGTGTGACCAATTATGGTCGTTATATGGAATTTGAGCCAAGCGCTCATTTCTTTCTAAATACTAAAATGAAAGACCAGGCAATTGCAAAAAGAACGGCTCAGTTTAAATTCATATTTAAAGATATAGACTCTAAAGAATCTATTAAGGGTGTGCATCTGTCCTGGGAAACGAAACACTCAGTTGGAAACACCAAGTGTGATAGTGATCAGGCAGTGATCACACTCGATAAAAAAAGAGTGACTTTTAAAGCCACTTTAGATGGTTATTATGGAGCTATAGTTACTGTTAAACCCCAAAACCAATATTATTATGACTATATCGTCTATCTCAAGCGTATTGATAGTGGCCATATTAAGCCTGTCAATAAATAGCAAAGCACATGTACCGGAAAACGAGCAAATAGAGGAAGCCTTTCCAGGATATTGCAATTTGTTAAAGACTAAAGATGTGGACCTTAAAGGGAAAATGAGGGTCTATGGGGAAATTAAAGCCTCAAATGGCATCAGACCTTTGGAGGCACCTATTATTGTGTCTGTTAACAAAAGAGTTGTTGATACGGTCACAAATGGTCTCTTTGAGTTGCAATTTTCTCCAGGAGCAAAAATCAAGAACATTTCATTTAGATCTCTATATGGTAGATATCACACCATGAGCTCTGGTAAGATTGCTTTTCAGGCCAACAAATCTTTGAAATATGAAGTAGGCTTGGAGGAGTACGTGAGGGAAATTATGACTGAAAAACCGGTCATCTACTTGTATTCCGATGAAGATAGGGAAGTAGACCTGAATCTCAATATTAACGGACAATTGAAGTTCTCGTATCCCGAGTACAAGAACGGTTGGACGTGCACTGCCAGATCAGATGGATCAATTGAGGTGAATGGTCAATCCTATGATTATCTGTTCTATGATGCGGCAATTACTTTGGAAGCATACCGCCCTCATGAAGGTTTTGTAGTGGCGGGGAGAGATGTGATTACTTTTCTGGAAACGAACTTGGCAAAAATTGGTCTGAACGCATCAGAACGCAACGATTTTATCACTTATTGGGCCCCCAGAATGGTTAAAAATGAGTTCAATCACGTCCAATTCTTAATTAATGAAGATTATGACGCCATTTCTACAATTGATGTGTCTCCAAAACCTGAGACGAGCATCAGACTTCACATGTTTTTTCAAAAAGTGAAAGCAGATCATACAGTAATTGATCAGGAGCTACAAGTGAGCGAAAGAAAAGGTTTCACCCTTATCGAGTGGGGAGGTACCGAAATTAAATCAAGTAAAAAAGCACTTTAAACCAATTCTTATGACTAACAGATTGTCTATTTCATGCATGTTAACCATGGCAACCATATTGATATCATTGGGAAGTCGGGCACATTTGCCTGAAAATGATCTTAGAAAGGGAAAGTATATCGAGTCCTATTGTAAATTGATAAAAACCACTGACGCCAGCCTCAACGGTAAGATGCGTGTTTATGGAACCATTGTATTGCCGTATAACCAAAAACTCATTTCGGACCCCATAATCGTATCTGTTAACGATAGAGACATTGACACCGTTAAACAAGGTCGCTTTGAGCTCCAGTTTTCAGAGGGGGATATCATCAAATACATATCATTTCGGTCGCCATATTATCAGTATGAGATAGTTGCTTCAGAGGCCATTTTATTTCAAGCTAATAAGTCATTGAAATATGAGGTGGGACTTAATGAAAGGATAATAGAAGAAGCTGAAAAACCGGTCATATACTTGTATGCTGAGAAAGATCAAGAGGTGGACATCAATCTTAACATAAATGGACAATTAAAGTTCTCATATCCCGAATACAAGGATGGTTGGACATGCACTGCTACCTCAGATGGTACGATTGAAATGAATGGACAGTCATACGATTATTTGTTCTATGATGCAGCAATTTCAAGAGAAGCATACAAACCACATGAAGGTTTTGTAGTAGCCGGAAGGGATGTGGTTGGTTTCCTGGAAAGGAATTTGACAAAAATTGGTCTCAATGCCTCAGAACGTAACGATTTCATCACCTATTGGGCGCCAAGAATGGTGAAAAATGAGTTCAATCACGTCCAATTCTTAATTAATGAAGATTATGACGCCATTTCTACAATTGATGTGTCACCAAAACCTGAAACGAGCATTCGTCTGTACATGTTTTTTCAGGGAGTAGATGCCAGTCATTCTGTAACTCATATGGAACTCCCGAGTTATAAGAGAAATGGTTTCACATTGATTGAATGGGGTGGAACTGAAGTTCAAAAATTGGATAAAACGCCATAATTATAGTAGGATGGGAGCCAGGTTATTGTTGATTTTGTTGTTTGTTTTGGCAGTTGCAGGAAAATCAAATGCTTTATCAAATTGCGGGGTACCCAAGGCAGTATTGGGTTTCTCCATATATGAGCAGTTTGAAGATCTTTCTTTGGACGGGCAGTCAAAGCTCATAGGAACTGTGTCGCACAATGGTTATAGTGAAAAACTTGGCGGTGCAAATGTGAAGGCCGTATCACTGATTAATGAGAACAACAATCACATAGACAGACAGGAGTATGTTGTGTTGAGTAATGACACAGGGTATTTTGAGATTCAGTTATCAACCGGACGATTCAAATTGAGTGCAGAAATGCCCGATATGCAAACAGCTATTTTAGACAGTTTCTTGTTCGAACCCAATGTGGTGTATAAAGCTAGAGTATCTTTGCTTTATGAGTACTTACCGGTTCCACGGGACTCTATTGTCCGAAATAAGCCTCAAGTCATCTATTTCAAACCGGTCATTTATCTCTATTCTCCAGAGCAAATCAAGGTTGATTTGAAATTGAAGTTTTCGGGTAAGTTCATCCATACTTACCCAACTTACAAGGATGGCTGGGAAGTCACTGTGAAAAAAGATGGAAGACTTGAGTCTGAAGGAAACATGTTTGATTACCTTTTCTGGGAAGGTCAACACGATCCGGTGGCGAATTTGAGTGACATGAAACAAGGCAGTTTGGTGCAAAAAGACGACATCATAGAGTTCCTTGAAAAATCCTTGACTCAAATGGGACTGAATGATAGGGAGAAGCAAGATTTTATCAGTTTTTGGGGATCGAGATTGTCTGAATACGAATCCTGCTTCATACATTTCGCAACCGAACAATATGATCAAAAAGTACCTCTACAAATTATACCAAAACCAGATAATGTGTTTAGAATGTTCATGGTTTATATGGATGGCGCTGAAGTTGATTTTAAACCTGTTGAACAACAATTTGAAAAGATCAACAGGTCAGGGTTTACGGTGATCGAGTGGGGAGGAGGGCAACTACAGCCTGATAACTTGTAATTATTCTTTCTGGGCTACGGGCTTAACAATCACCCGGTAGCTGACCATCGGTTCCCCGTTGAACTCAACTGTCAGTTTTTGAGACTTCATGCACTGCCTGGCATCATATTGAATTTCATACTCGTATTTGTCGTCAGGATTCGGAATTGAAGCACTCGGGTCATCACTGTCTTTGCACGCGGATGTAAAGCGAATGATAATTTTCTCGTCTTCTTTGACCTTGATCGTGCTGCCTTTATGACTTAACAATTCAATGTAGCAATGGTGCTTAATGGCATGGAAAAGCGGACTGTGAACAAATTCGCCATGGTGACGCGGATGATCCAGTAATTGCCATTTTTTATCATCAGGCAGATGCCGCTCAGCAAAAACTATGGGGTCGGTAAAGTAGTGTTCAGGTTTAAATTCTTTTTTGAATTCCTTTTCTTTCGTGTCGTAATAACCCGCCGCCCAAGTAACGTCTACTAGTTTCCATTCCCCATCAATTTCTATGGCATTCCATGAATGTTGATGTGCTGGGGAGTCTAAATCGAGTCCTACAGAAGTATGTCCCTTCGCAATTCCGACAATCGTGGGGCAATTGATGCCCAAATGTCCGCATACAGTTGTCAATAAATGAGAATATGCTGCACAAACGCCCTCTTTTTTCTTTAAGGCTTTATTCGGGTCACCGCCTTTCATGCTAGGGTTATATTCAATATTGTCTGTAATCCATCTGAAAATAATTCGGAATTGGGTTTCCCGATCTTTGACGCCTTTTGTAAGAATGCGAGCCATGTCTTCAGTATTTTTAAAGGTCCTTCCGGAATGACTCAAGGCAATACTATCCGCATAGGTATAAGGATTTCCCTGGGCACTTAATGTTCCCCAAAAACACAAATTGATGATTAAAAGCAGTCGCATTCAATCATAATTATACGATTATTATGCCAACTTGGTTAGCAGATGAGATAGTTACATCTCCATAATTCCGTCTAGAGCCTTTCCATGAATACACACCACACTAGGTTTAGGAACAGAATCACCACCATCAGGCCAGTGGCTACTCGGGTTGTTGATGTCTTCAGAATACTCTCCCGGATGCTGAACACTCAGGAAAAGCGTTTTTCCGTCAGGTGAAAAACATGGTCCCGTAAACTCGGCATGTGTTGGGGCAGAGGCTACTTGTAAAACTTCACCAGCATGTTCTCCGGACCTGGGAACAAAAAATAAACCATTGTTTTTGAATGCAGTATAGGGGGGCTCATTCATCACACTTCCACTCATATCACTTGTGAACCAAAGATTCCCTCTTGGGTCAAAGGCCATATTATCCGGACAAGCAAAGCCCATTTCTTCACCACCAGCAAGGTGTGTGTCAGAATCGAAAGTTAAGCCATCATAACCCTCCTTTTCATCAATTCTCAAAATAGAGCCATAGTAATTTTCTTTGTTAGGATCATTGGTTAAAGCGATTAATATGCTGCCGGTAATTGGGTCAATTTCAATGTCTTCAGGGCGGTCGAGCATTGATCCCCCAACCATTAAGGAAGATTCACGAGCTCGTATCAACACTTCTGTCTGATCTTGAAAATTCTCTTGTAAAATCGTTTGAGAGTCATAATCCATGGATTCCCATACACCTTTTTCGACATTGGCGACATACAAAGTGCCTTCTTTAAGTGAGCCTGGTTTACTGCCAATAAATTTGTACAAACACTTGTCGTAACCATCATCTCCAGTGTAAACAACCAATCTGCCGTCTTCCAATTCGTGCAACTTAGAGCATTCGTGTGCGCACCTTCCAAGAGCAATGTGTTTCTGAGCCTCTCCGGTTTTAGGGTCTACTTCAACCACCCAGCCGTAATGTTCCGGCTTATTGTCGGGATAGTATTCTTCCCATTTCAGGCTACTGGCTTCATGAACCGGCACTCCCGTAGAATGATCTGTTTCACCATAGAATCCGTTGTAGTTCTCCTCACAAGTCAAAATGTTTCCCCAGGGAGTGAGTCCGCCACTGCAATTACCCAAAGTACCCATGCCAAAATCACGTCCGGCAATTGGACTGTCCCAGTTAAACGGAATTTTCGTGTGACCGGAAATCCTTTTGTTAAGGGTGTCTTGGTTGTCGAACTTCCAATGCTTTCCCTTCTTTTTTATTTTGATGAAACTCCCCCCAACATTGTTCATTTCTTCGTGGACTTGCTCAAGCGTTCTCTCCACACCATCATCCCAACCGGAGACAAATCTGGAGTCTACATACTCATGATTGACCCATAAAATAGCTTCATCACGAGTGCCTTCAACTGGCAGGTATTGAATGAAATCATTATTGAATCCAAACTTTTCACTGTCATTAATCGGGTCTCCCCATTTTATCAGAACATCATATGAAAATCCTGCTGCCAGAACCAAATCATCTTGTTCAGTTGGAAGAATCGGGTCAAAGGGAAATTTCTTTTTCGAGAGACTCTGGTGTTTTTTTGCTTCTTCAGAGTCATGATGATTATCTGAACAACTATACAGTAAACCAGGAATGACAGCCACGCCTATGCTTCCCTTTCCTAAAAATTCTATAAAGCTTCTTCGGTTGTATTTTTTTGACATTTTGAACCCAATTAATTAAACGGTGTACTGGTTTTAAAATTACGTTTATGAAATGGATTGGCACCTTCTTTTTAACCACATTTTTTGCACATTTTTTAACAGCTCAATTGGCAGTGACGACTTCAAATTGGGATCAACAACATTTTCCCAATGGACCTGTTGGACTGAATAAGTTATATGTGATTCAGGGAATAGATGTTGAAGCCAATATCCAGGACCACATAGCGGAGGTGTCTGTTAGTCAAACCATTAAAAATGCTCAGAATCACGATCTGGAAGTAGAAATATTATTCCCATTGCCCAATAATGGGGTTGTGCAGAATTTTATGCTCATGGTAGACGGTCAGGAAATCCCCGGAGAATTGATGTCTAAAGATGAAGCCAAATCAATATATGAAGGCATTGTACGAAGAAAACGAGATCCTGCATTGATGGAGTATGTGGGATACGGTTTGTTTAAAACATCCGTGTTTCCAATACCGGTAGGAAAATCCAGAAAGATCACGATTCGCTACACACATCTCTGTCACAAGAAACACGGAACCATGCAGTATATTTATCCCATTGGTACTCAGAAGTTTTCCAGTCAGGTCATCCCGGAGGTAAATATCAATGCCAGAATTAGAACAAGTGTCGACATCAAATCAGTTTTCACACCTAATCCGGGAGTACAAATAGAAAAAGTGAATGAAAGATTTAGCAAGATCACCTACGAAGGAAAGAACATCAAACCAAGTACAGATTTTAAGCTTAACTACAATCTGGATAATGAAGATGTTGGCGGCAGTTTGTACAGTCATAAAGCTGATAAAAATGAGTTGGGACACTTCATGTTTCTTGCCAGTCCGAAAGTAGAAGTAAAAGAGACCGAAGAAACCAATAAGAATGTGGTGTTTGTATTGGATAAATCGGGGTCTATGTCTGGTAAAAAGATAGCTCAAGCCAAATCTGCTCTGGAGTATGTTCTGGCTAATCTAAAAGAAAATGACTTGTTTAATATGGTGATTTATGATGACCGAATTGAGCCCTACAAGACAGAGCTCATCAAATACAATAAGGCGTCATATAAAGAAGCATCAGCATTTGCGTCTACCATTGTTCATAACGGTGGAACGAATATTGAAGGCGCTTTGAAGAAATCGCTTGAACTCATGCCAGACAATGGCAATCCCAACTATTTGATCTTTTTGACAGATGGATTGCCGACAGCAGGTATCACAAGTGAAACGCAAATTGTTCAAAATGTAGAGAAGTATAACGACAAAAATACCCGCCTTTTCTGTTTCGGAGTAGGCCATAATGTCAACGCCCGTTTGTTGGATAAACTCAGTACGCAAAATGGCGGTTTGGCGGAGTACGTGAAGCCGGATGAAGACGTTGAAGCAGCCGTGTCAAGCTTGTTTAATAGCATCAGTAGTCCGGTAATGACCGATATTGAAATTAAGATTAATGGTGTTGAAGTGTCACAGACCTATCCAACCAACTTACCGGACATGTTCAAAGGCAGTCAATTCGAATACTATGGCAGGTATCAAAAAGGCGGTGCGGCAACGGTTATTATGACTGGTAAAATTCAAGGCAAGTCGCGAACATTTGAATTCCCTGTTGAATTTGCTTCAGTGGAAGATGGGGATGCTCACAGTTATGTGGATGCCATTTGGGCCAATAATCGGGTGGCTCACCTATTAACGTTGATCGATCAGAATGGCAAAAGCGATGAATTGGTAAACGAGTTGGTTGATCTGAGTAAGCGCTATGGCATCCTAACACCCTACACTGCCTTTTTGGCCAAAGAAGAGGTTGATTTTTCAGACGTAAATGGTATTCAGGAAAGATCCCTTGACAATCTTCAGGTTCTGGATGATGTGTCAGGAGAAGAAGCTAACGCCGTCAGAAAGTATAAAAACTCTTTGAACAAACAGGTAGCAACCAATGCTGGAGGTTCTAAAGATATGGAGTCTGAAATAGACGATTTCGGAGCAGTTTACTCAACAGATATGAAAGGAGAAGTCACCAAAATTGAAACGGTCAAGAAAATCCACAACAAAACCTTTTATTGGAAGAAAGACGCTTGGGTGGATGGAGAGATTTCAGGCGATTTAATGTCCGCTAAAAAGATTAAAAAGTTCAGTACTGACTATTTTAAATTGGGAGAGGATAAGTCATCTGACGTTAGCAAGTACTTGAGTATTCAGGAGGATTTTTATTTGAAGCTTGGCAAGACGATTTATTATTTTCATGATTAATTGATCGTCACTTCTGGAAGGCTTCTTAACTTTATGCCATGCATAGAGTAACAAATTATGAGGCGGTGTTGCAAGAGAAGATAACTGAACATTTGCAAATCCGCTCTCAACTCTCAAGAATACTGCTCATAAGACTCTTAAGTTTTGCGCTTATTGCAATGGCAGCATGGCAGTTGGCCAATATTCATTATGGGTATTCCATAGGTGCTGTTGTTGCCGGGTTGGCATTTTTTCTAATGTTGGTCAAGCGAAACGAACGTCTTAAATTTCAAAAAGAATTCAACGAAACGTATCAAAGTCTGCTGGAAGCTGAAATCCTGGCACAAAAAGGAGATCACAGCAGGTTCAATACAGGGGCACATTTTCATGAATTGGACCATGCATATGGGCACGATCTGGACATATTTGGTTCAAACTCCTTCTTTCAAAGTTTAGACAGAACTTCTACCTCATCAGGAGCAGAGTCTTTAGCAGATCATTTGAAAGATTATGTGACCTACGAAACACCTTTAAAAGACCGCCAGGATATTTTGATCGAATTGGCTGACAAAGCTGATTTTAGACAAAAGATGTACGTATTTGGTCAGGTATATGGCAGTGAAAAAGATGAAATTCAAACGCTTATTAAGTGGCGTGAAGTCTTCAAGCCATATGTACATAAGTCTGTCTTCTGGACAATCTATCGTTTCGCAATTCCCTTGATTTCTTTTGGTGCCCTGGCATTAAATATTATGGGCGTTATTTCTGTGATTGAACTCATTATCTGGTTGATGGTGCCCCTGATGGTCACCGGGTCAAAAATTAAACTTACCAATCAGGTGCATGGTCAGGCATCTTTGGGCTACCGCATCTTGTCGAAGGCCTCTAGTCTCTTAAAGGAAATCGAATCAGAAGAATTCAAACATCCCATTCTCAAAGAGAAAAGTGCACAGGTAGGAAATGAAGATTATAGCAGTGCAGAAATCGAGAAATTGTCGAAGATCATGTCGAGTTTCGATAACAGGATGAATCCTTTTGTGGGCATTGTTTTGAATGCTTTCATGGCCTGGGATTTTATGGTTTTGAATCGACTTGAGAAATGGATGGCTGCTCATTCCGGGAGTTTCGAGAGTTTGTATGATCATCTGGCCTGGTGGGATGTGCAGAACTCAATGGGGACTTATGTTTACAATCACCCAACTTTTAATTTTCCAAATGAGGGTGCTCAGGTATTAAAGGCTCAGCAACTCGGTCATCCTTTTTTGCCGGAAGATGTATGTGTACGAAATGATTTTGATTTAAAAGACTTGAGTTCATTTGCAATTATTACTGGTGCCAATATGGCTGGGAAAAGTACTTTTTTAAGGTCAACTGGGTTGTCTCTGGTAATGGCGAAATTAGGTCTGCCTGTTTGCGCAGAATCTTACGAGTTTCAGTCGCTCAAGATTTTTACCAGTATGCGTACAACGGATTCACTTCAAGACAATGAGAGTTATTTCTATACAGAGTTGAAAAGACTTAAAGCTTTGATGACCAAATTAGAAAAAGGGGAGAAGTTATTCATTATTTTGGATGAAATCTTGAAGGGCACGAATTCAAAAGACAAGGCTGAGGGATCCAAACGTTTTGTTAGAAAACTGCTCGATTTTCAGGTGGCAGGAATCATCGCAACACATGATTTGTCCTTGACGTCTCTTGGGAATGAAATAGATGGGGTTCAGAACGTTTGCTTTGAGGTAGAATTCGGAACAGATGATCTTATTTTCGATTACACTTTAAAGCCGGGCGTGTGCAAGAACATGAATGCCACCTGGTTATTGGAGAAAATGGAGTTGGTGAATTGACAAGAATCGCCCTCATAGAGCCCTTCTTCACCAGTTCACATCAACAATGGGCAGAGCAATTGACTCAGCAATTTCCCGGACAAGTAGATTTGTTTACCCTTCCCGGAAGACATTGGAAATGGCGCATGCATGGAGGCGCAGTGACTTTGGCAGAGCAATTTAATAAGTCAAATACAGAGTATGATCTGATTCTGGCATCCGACATGCTGGACTTATGCACTTTTTTAGCTTTAACCCGCGAGAAATTAAAAGATGCAAAGGTCTACTTGTACATGCATGAAAATCAACTCACTTATCCGTGGTCGCCATCAGATCAGGATGTTCAATTGAAGCGAGACAATCACTATGCATTCATCAATTATACCTCAACCTTGGCGGCTGATAAGGTCTTCTTCAATTCAAACTATCACCGCACATCTTTTTTATCGGCTCTGGCAGATTTTTTGAAGCAATTTCCTGATCATCAAAATCACCAGTCAATTCAACAAATTGAGGCAAAAAGTAAGGTACTCTATTTGGGTTTAGATTTGAAGAAATTCGATCAATTCAAACACACCCAAAAAGAAGTACAGCCGCTTATTTTGTGGAATCATCGCTGGGAGTATGATAAGAATCCTGCAGGATTTTTAGAGTTGTTGAGGTCATTGAAACTCAAAAATTTCGAATTTAAATTGGCTGTTTTAGGAGAGTCCTATGCCCAATACCCAAGTGCTTTTGATGAGATGAAAGCTGAGTTTTCTGAAGACATTGTGCACTGGGGGTACGTTGAATCTTTCGAAGAATATACAAGATGGTTGTGGAGAGCAGACATCTTACCAGTGACGTCAAATCAGGATTTTTTTGGAATCAGTGTAGTGGAGGCTGCATATTGCAACACCAAGGTCATAGCCCCCGATAGACTGGCTTACCCGGAATATGTGGATGAGTGTAACTTATACTCTGATCAACAGGAACTGCTTGAGAAAGCTATTGGGTATGAAGAACTGGCTTTTAGTGATGTTAATCGGTTTGATTGGGCAGAAATGAGGACATTTTATCTAAACATGATTATTTAAAATTAATGTTTATCATTAATTAGTTAATGTTTTTCATATTTTTGTTGCAAAACAATTTCATGAAAAAAATTCCATTGCTGATAGGTGTTGTCTTTTTCTTACTCTACAAACTGATTCAAAATATAACTGGCGATCCTTGGTTATCACTGCTGGTGTTCGCATTGCCGATTGGCATTTTGGTGACCAGTTTTATTTTGAGAAGACAAATGAGATTTAAAAAGTGGTTCTTAAGTCCAATGAATGTATTCTTTGAGCAGAAAACCAATAATTATAAAAGTGATATACCTTCTGACCTTCTGTTGAACAAACTGACGGAAATGCTTGAGGAATCTGATTTTAAAGTGTTCGATACCAATGAACAAGAATTGAATATACTCTGCGGAACCAGTCCAAATTTTTGGACTTGGGGGGAGAATATTTATATCCAAATAGACTCAAAAACACCTGATGAATCTGTCATTAGTTTTACATCAGTTACGCTTTTCGGGAATACTTCCTGGGGAAGAAATCAGAAGAATTATGAATTATTCATCTCTTCGTTTGAAGACTCTTTAACCATTTGAATTATGCCAATTATTGTAAATCTAGACGTTATACTCGCTAAACGGAAGATGAAGGTCAAGGAATTGTCTGCTTTGGTTGGCATTTCAGTGGTAAATCTATCAATCCTGAAACAGGGGAAAGGGAAAGCAATTAGGTTTTCAACGCTAAACGCACTTTGTGAAGTGTTGGATTGTCAACCTGGAGATCTTCTTGAATATATTAAAGACGGTAATTAGATGTTTTTTAATAGAAAGAAAAAGAAACTTGAAGCCATTAAATCTGATTGGGGACATGTCAAAACTGAAGGGTTCAATTTAGATCTTGTCAATAGCGCATCTCAGATCCGGTCTTGAAATATGTTGTATTCCTCAAATATCAGATGATCATTTTCAGGTCGTATTCGAAGGGGTAAAGCATCCTTTAGTTGAGGATTGTGTGCCCAACAATATAGAATCTAAGCAACCCATTTTGCTAACAGGGTCAAATATGTCCGGGAAAACAACTTTTATTAGATCAGTAGGACTCAACTTTATTACCGGGGCTAGCCTAAATACTTGTTTTGCTAATTCTGCCATCTTACCAAAGGCAAAATTGCTTTCAGCAATTAGAATTACTGACGATATTATGAGTTCAAGTAGTTATTTTTTCCAAGAAGTAGATACCCTAAAAAGTATTAGTCTAGAAATGGAGAAAGGGACGCCCTGCCTTGTGCTATTGGATGAAATTTTCAAGGGAACCAATACTAAGGAGCGGATTGCATCAGCCAAGGCAGTGTTATCCTATTTGAATCAATGGTCTGGACAAATTTTAGTATCTACCCATGATGTTGAATTGTGCGATTTACTGAAAAATGAGTATGAGCTGTTTCATTTTTCTGAAACAATCACTGAAACTGAAATTCATTTTGACTATAAATTGAAAAAGGGCGTCCCTGAAAAAGGTAATGCCATTTCAATATTGGAAATGAATGGATACCCAAAAAGTTTAGTCTTAGAAGCAAGAGCTTTGGTAAGTCTCAATTAGTTCAATTCCCACAAAATAACCTTGCCATCGTCTCCGGTTGACACCAACTGTTCACCCTGCCAAACCAGAGCATTGACACTCCTGGTATGCCCACCATCTTTGATGTCTAACCGCTGTATTAATTCCAAAGATTCTGCATCCCACAACTTGATGGTCTTATCCCGACTCGCGCTGGCCACATATTTCCCATCATCACTTAATGCCAGGTCATAAATGGCATAATTGTGTGCCGGAATGGATTTTAGTAGCTCACCTGACTCTGAATTCCAAAGTTTGATGTGAGCATCCCAACCACCGGATAGCACATGGTTGCCAATTCCACCTATGGCATTACAACTTTGTTCATGTGCATCAACGGCAATGAGGTCATTCATGTTTTTATCCAGTATGTGAAAGCGTCCATTACCACACGCAGCAATAACATGCTCTTTATCTGTCTTCACCTGACGAATTTTGTCACCACACAAGGGAACCTGCCTGATGAAAGATTGATCATTCAAATCCCACAAAGAGATGCTGCCTTCTCCTCCGGAGGCATACAGGATATCATCACAAATGCTCATTGAAAAAACACCTTTTTGATGTACCTGATAATTCTTAATTTCCTGTTTTAACTTGAGGTCAATCCAGTGAATATGCCCATTGGAAGCGCCTATTAGAAGTAAGCTTTGTTTTTCAGAGTAAGCAGTAGAGTAGATACCGTGATCCGTCTTGATGCTAAAATTATGGGCTTTTCTACCGCCCAGGTCCCAGGAAGCCAGAATTTTATCACTGCCACCACTCAATACAAGCCCATTCATCCCAGTAGAAACAGCATAGGCTGCACTGCTGTGCTGACCAAGGGTTTGTATTTTTTTGAGTGTTTTCAAGTGACTTTCACATGTGATTCCCAGACAAAATTAAACATGCAATTGAATAATCGATAAAAAATCTAACTCCGGTGGTACGTTAGGAAAATAGCACTATGATTTTTAAATATAAACACTTAGCTTCTAGTTTATTAATCAAAAACAACTACAAATGAAACTAAGAACAATTTTATTATCAGGTCTCTTGGGAGGGCTCAGTTTTGGGTATGCCCAAATCAACACTGGAACGAACACGCTTTCAACAAATGGCTCGGCTGTTGGACTCAGTAACAACGTCAATGGAGACTGGTCATTAGCCGGAGGAACTACCAATTTTATTTTGGGGGATCAATCCTTTGCGCTTGGCGATAGAAACAGTATCAATGCCAATTATTCCTTTGCTACGGGAAGGTCAAACAGTGTAGGAAGCATTATATCAGGTGCTTTCGGAATAAACAACAAAATCTCCGGTCCTTTTTCTTATGCTTTCGGACAGAATAACCTTGCATCTAGTTCCGGTTGTTTTGCTTTTGGAAAGAACACAGCGGCAACGGCGATCAATTCCTTCGTTTTTGGGTATGATCCTAATATAGCCACGCCATTTACAAATTCTACAGCCTTCTCTTTTTTGGTTGGTTTTTCTGCCAAAGCTCCTGGATTTATGGTAATGCATAGTCCCAATGTAGGTCCATTGGTGGGCGTAGCAACAGATGCACCTCTAGATAGACTGGATGTTCGTTTAGGGGATAAGCAGATTATTCGGGTACAACCAGAGGTGGCCAACACACACAGTGCCATCTCTTTTAGACATTCAGATGGAACAGAGAACTGGAGATTCAGATCTTACAGCGACTTCCCAGGTGGGTATGATAATCTATTTGAGATTTCAAGCCACTCTGGAGGAGACCTTTGGATCAATGTTGAAAAAACTTTAATTGGTGGTTTCTTCGACTTTGGTTCGTGTTCTGATTGTGCAGATTTCAAATTATTTGTTCGAAAAGGCATTAGAACAGAACGGGTGAAAGTGGATGTCGCTTCCGGAGTTTGGGCGGATTATGTATTTGATCAAGACTATGACCTTAAACCACTGAGTGAGGTAGAGGCATACATTGAAACGAATAAGCACCTTCCGGGAGTTCCAAGTTCTGAAGAAATGGAGCAACAAGGGCTGGATGTGGCAAAGTCAGACGCTCTACTGCTTCAAAAAATAGAAGAGTTAACGCTTTACATGATCAAGATGGAAAAGAAACTTGAGGAACAAGAAGCGTTGATCAAAGAACTGCAGAATAAAAGCGAGTAATCATGCGGACAATATTATTTACATGGCTGATCTTTATGTCGTTGAGCCTCAACGCCCAGCAAGTGAAGAATTTAGCTCAGGGAGATACAATTGTCATGCACCCCTTTGAATTATCTGATAAGGTTTTTGAAGGGCTGTCTCAGGACAATATCCCATCAGGGAAACTACTTGATCGTTGCTTGGGCGAGGAAAAATTCGCTGCAAAATATGACGGCAAGAATCTAAATGATACACTTGATTTATTTCAATGGCTCGGTTTGTCAACCGAATTGCATTGGGCAAGTGCGAGAAAAGATGAACGGCTTGACCCTAAGGTGCTCATGACAAAGCTTAAAACACAGCGGCTTAAGCCAACAAATAATGAAGTTTATGTGGGCTTGATAGACTTGAGTTATCAGTATCTGGATACCAATGCATATGAACAAGGAAAACTTTATGCAGAAGGTTTGACTTTACATGACTACGGACAAGGCTCCAAGGATATCTACCATTCTGGAAGAGCTTTTGCAATGGCTCCGCTTATTAGCATGAATTATTCAGATGAACTTACCCTGATTTTTTCAGAGGATTATTTCATGACAGATCGCGGGGCGGAGATTGTCAATATTGAATTAAACCAGGACGGTAGATGGGAGAGAGTGGCCATCGGGGATCAACGAACCATTCGTATGGGAAGCGGAGACCGTATGATTGGCTTTAGAGTGAGATATGAAGATGGAACAGTCATGAAATCGCAAAGTATCATCCGAACAGGAAAGCTCATGTCTCATCATTTTGAATCAAATAAAAGGAGTACTGGAACGGTTGTGTTTGATGCAGGGGGAACTTTTACAATTCCTGGAAATGCGCTAAGATTCAAGGTGAAGTATGGCTGCGGAGACGGTGTTCGGAATAATAAACCGGTCATATTATCCCCTGGATTTCAACCAGCTTTTGATTTTCTTGGATTTCCTGTTCCAATCACCAATAAGACCCATGAAGGATTATGGGATCAAATGAATTGTGAGTGTTTTTTAGATGATTTGGTGGCCAATGGGCATGATGTCTACATTACCAGATACGATGATCCTGCGCAGTCACTTGAGAGTAACGGTCAACTCCTCATGCAATTGATTCATTATGTGAATTCTATAAAACCTATTAATGATACTATAGATATTTATGAAAATGTACTCATTGGACTAAGTGCTGGAGGACAAGCCGGAAGGTACGCACTCACAAGAATGGAACAAGAACATTTGGTTTTAGGTTTGCCACATCACCACACTAGAATGTATATGCCTTTCGATTCGCCTCATGAAGGCGTTACTGTGCCATTGGGCTCTCAATTATCAGCTAGAAGTTATGGAACTATTCCTGGTGATATTGGTTCCTTCCTGCTTGGTTTTGCAACGTATAACGATATGCTTTCCGGGAGTGCGGTTGATATGTTCAGATATCATGCGAAGAATTACAGTATGTCGGTCTACAACATTGAAAATGAAGTGGCAACCTATGCATTGGAACGACAAATTTATTTGAATGCACTCAATTCATTTAATCCACTTTCATCCAGTCCGGGATATCCAGACCACCCACGAAAGGTGGCAGTGGCACTTGGTAAGTACAATGAATCGGTTGCCACGTTTGATGCAGGTGATTTGATGTCACATAAAAGCGGTCT
>JAUILH010000060.1 GCA_030433115.1 Bacteroidia bacterium
ATGGATCGTACACTACCTGACAAACTTCTGCGTGTCCGGTAGTGCCTCTGCAAACAGCTTCATAGCTTGGATTGTCAACCTGCCCTCCGGAATAGCCAGAGGTCACTGATTGAACCCCTTTGAGTTCGTCGAAAATGGCTTCTACGCACCAAAAGCAACCTGCTCCTAAAGTAATCGTTTGTACACCTTTATCGTTTTCTGTCATGTCTTCAGTTATTTTATTTTGATCAGATGCGTTTTCTTTCTCATTGTTTTTTTGGCTACAAGCTGAGCCAAATATAAAAAAGGCTAAGCAGAGATTGAATAATTTCATTTTGAAAATCATGTTGGATTTGTTATTTAATCTAAGATACGCAATTTTGGGCTCGACATCAAATGAGCTACAATTCAATGATGAGCATCACCACATCATCAATTTGGGCGTGATTGCCCTGCCACTCAATAAATCGCTGAAGAATTTTACCTTTTTGAACGTAGGCATTGTCGTCGCCAATTGATTGAATCATGGAATGAAGTTGACGCTTACCAAATTTTCTGTTTTCCGGTCCACCAAATTGATCCACCAGTCCATCTGAGAAAAGATAGATGACGTCTCCTTTGGAATAAGTCACGTTTTCAGTAGTGAAGCCAAAGCCGTTTTCATTGCTTTCACCGATTGATACTTTACTGCCTTCTATAATGTCTACAGTCTGGCTCGCTTTTCTGTAAATGAATAAGGGGCGTCTGGCACCGCAATAGGCCAAACTCCCATCTTTAATTTCATATTTTGCCAGGGCAATGTCCATGCCATCCTGAATTTGCTGATCATTGAATTCAGTTGAACTGGCAAAATAATCTTTGATTCCGGAGTCGAGGAGTTCAAGGATTGTTGATGGTTCGGTTTGAGCCTGTTCCAGTACGATTTTATCCAGTAAGAAGTTAAACAATAAGGTCATGAATGCGCCGGGTACACCATGACCGGTACAGTCACCTGCAGCAAATAAAATCGTATCATTTACCTGGCATGTCCAGTAGAAATCACCACTAACAATATCTCTAGGCAGGTAAATGACATCTACAGATGAGAAATAACTCTTGAGATCAGACAATTCTGGCAGTCTGGCAGTTTGAAATTTCTTGGCATAGCTAATGCTGTCTGAAATGTCTTTGTTATACTCTTCCAGTTTCTTTCGATCCCGTTCAATTTCTTCCTGAAGTAATTTTTGGTAGATAGAAATAGAAATCCCTTCTGCCAACATTTTCATGAATTTCACCCGATCAAAATCAAGCTCAAATTTCTCATCAAAAGATAGGTTAAGTGAGCCAAGTAGAGCATTGTTATGAATCAGTGGATACATCATATAGGCGCTGATGCCTCTTTGCAACATTCTTTGGTCTGATTCGGATATTTCTTCCTGATCCTCTATATTCCCTACCAACACAAATTCTCCTTTAGCCAATTTATGAAGGTTGTTACTTGAAAAAGCACTCAGCGGGAACTCGGAACTTTCGTAGATTCGGATATTGTTATCTCTTATGAAGTGGAACCTCACTACATCATGCTCAAAATCGTAAATGGTGATATTCAGTCTTTTAATGTTTCTGCCTGCGAATAACTTTTCTACAATCGCGTATAATTCGTTGCCCAAATCTCCGTTATTCAGAATGGTTTGGTTCAGAATATTAACGGATTTTAATTGCTCGTTAAGTTTATTGATTGCCGCCTCTGTTAATTTAGCTTCCGTAATGTCTCTTGAGGTGCCACTCAGCTTAATGACCTCCCCATCATCATTGTGAATAGGATAAGCTACAGAATGAATCCACCTGGTATGCCCATCAACAATAATTCGGTATTCTTCGTTGAAAGATCCCAGGTGAGCTTTGTCTTTGAATGATTCTATCACACGTCCCTTGTCTTCTTCATGGATGTTTTTTGCCCAAAGTCTAGGGTCTTCTATGAGTTCTTCAATTGGCAGACCAAACATTTTTTCAAACATCTTATTGACGTAGATTAGTTCTCCAGTAAGGGTGTTGGATAGCCAGAAGGCCTCTGAAATGGATTCATTTAACTGTCGGAAGTTTTCTTCACTCTCTTCAACTTGTTGACTTTGTGATCTCTGTTTTAAAATAATGGAAATGGAGTTCGAGATATTAGAGAATGTATCCAATTCATTGTCTGAAAAATAAGCAGGCATGTGCGCACCAAGAGCAATGATTCCAAACAACTTTTTGTCGAACATAATGGGCACATAAATAGCACTCCTACATCCGTTGAACATGAAAATTTTATCTATATGACTCAGATCATCCAGTTCCATCAATTGATCTATCAGAACTATTTGCCCTTTGTTAATTTTTTCAAGCTCACTTAACGTGGAAATGTCAGCTATTTCAGATTTTTCCGGTTGTTTTGAAGCGATATTAAGAATCACATTTGCACCAATACCATCTTGATCTATTTCAATAAACGCGCTTGCATAGAACTCAGGATTACTTTTCATGATCAGTTCCAGCACTTGTCTATTAATGCCTTCATCACTCAGTTCAGAGATCAAAATAGAATCTACAGCATGCATCAAATGATTGGCTTTTGAGACTTGGTTCAACTCAAATTCTTTCAGTTTTTTATCCGTAATATCCGAGCCTACAGAAAGTATATACTGAATGTCGTTGTCTTCATTTAGTACCGGCATTATGGAGGTAGATACCCAAATGATGTTCTCCTCTTTAGTCTTATCACAGAACTCACCTACGTACTTTTGTTTGTTATTGAAAACGGCATTTCTAATGTGGTAAATTTCATCGGGATTGAGTTTTTCCGTGCTCAGAAAATCGGACAATTTTTTTCCTTTGATCTCATCAAATTCAAACCCGAAAATCTCTGTGAAAGCCTCATTTACCCACAATGCTTCATCTTTTTCGTTGGTGATAATTACGTAGTTATCTGTATTACTCGCAACTAATGACAGCTGTTCGAGCTCAAGTTCTCGTTCTTTTTTACCTGTGATATCCTGAATTACCTCAATGATTTGGCTCACTTCTCCCTGGTCATTTTTTATGGGAGTAGATACAACTGACAACCATATTGGACGTCCGTATTTGGTATAGTTGAGTACTTCTTTATGATAGCCCTCTGTTCTTGCCTTTTTAGATCTGGATTCTTCAACCAACTCTATATCTGTGAGTGCACCAGCCATGAAATCTGCAGGTCGCTGTTCCTTGACTTCTTCCAGCTTATAACCGGTCATTCTTTCGAAGGAGGCATTTGCCCATAAAATCTTGTTTTCAGCATCTGTGATGATCGTTCCTGCGTCAGTGTGTTTGGCTACTAACGAGAGTCTTTTTAATTCTTCTTCCAGGTTCTGCTGATAACTAACGTCATAGCCAATATTAATGGTATTGCCATTAGGAAGATTGGTTTTAAGCCACCTGTAGTACTTTTGTCCCCCTGTCCTGGATGTCAAGGGGAAGGTGATTCTTTGGTTAAGTGCGCCATCGTTATCCTGAGTAATAAAATGTTTGCGGATGTTTTCCCCAAAAGTTTCCCAAAACAAGTGGCTTTTTACTTCTCTGGGATGGTATCCCAATTCTTTGTGTATCGAATCACCAATGTGTATGATCTCTCCTTTCTTATTTGAAACTATTACCAGGGCATCAACATTGTTGAGGACCGTGTCGCTGATCTCCATTCTATGAAATATGTTGAGCCTTACAGTAATGAGCATGATGGAAATGAGTACTGCGGACATACTCGTCACGATAAACTGTGTTGGTGTGTAGTAGGGAGCGTGAACGTTAAAGGCAATATATAGCACACAGGCCAGTACAAATAATCCGAAAACCAGCATGTGCTTGAGTGAATTGAATACCACGCTGCTTACGGAGATCAGAAGAATTAGGCCTACTACATGACTCGGAACAATGTTGTTGATATAGATAACAAGTATGAGGTGCGAAAAGATGGTAAGGTAGCCTATGATGACAATTTGTGGTAAAATCCGGACCAACGTCAGGTTAACCAGTGAGAAAGCCACGGTCAACAACAAAATTGCACCTATTCCAATGGCTATTTCCAGTTGTTGATTGGTAATAAGAGGATCTACAATGGTATCAAGGTAACCGATTAAAGGGTATGAAATCGCACCAAATATGATGATCAGACGGGAAGTGAAAATGGTTTGTTTAAAGTGCACCTGGTTGTTAATGGACTTGTTCCTTGGTCTGAAAAAGAAAAGTAAAATTCCAAAGAAGATAAGTGCGCCTAACATGATCAGGCTGAGGAATTTCCAGTTTTGCCAGTATGGAGATTCGATTTCAAATGAAATCTCGTGTTCAGGACTGTATTGTTCGTACCCATCCACCAAGCGATAGGAAACCGTGTAATCTCCTGAAGACAGGTTTTTTAGTCGAATAATATTGTCTTTTGGTACAGTGAGCCAATCCTCATCATTAATTTTATACTCAATGGTGTAGTTATCAGTGTTAAGATTCAGATATTCAAATGCGAATTCAATTTTCCGTGTATTACTGGAAAGTCTCAAAGAAGTCTCATCAATGAACTCAACAGGCTTGTCATCAACAATGATCTTGTCAAGAAAAATGTTCAGGGAGTTTTCGTGTTTTGGAATGTTTGAGCTCAAACGGTCGTATGTGACCAATCCAAAACCAGTTCCTATAAGTATTTGTTGATCCGTGATTAAAAGGGCATCTGCATTAATCTCTTTGGATCCTACATCAGTAATGTTAAAAATATGATTGATCTGAGAATCGTTATTTCCAAATTTCACCTCAAATAAGGATACATTCGTTGTGAGAAATAAGTCTTCCTTGACGTATCTAAAGGCTCTGACCGTTTCTCCTTTAAACATCCATAGAATTTTATTGATCTCTTCAGGTTTGTATAGAGCCACTCCCTGGTTTTCAGTAGCAATTAAGATGCCGTCTGAACCGTATTCTCCACCAATTTGATTGATTCTCGATTGACTGATTTTGTCTTCATAGTCAAGAAAAGCAGTCAATTCTTTCGAAGATAGGTCGTACTTCCACACACCCATATCTGTTCCCATGTATACTGATCCATTCTGAGTGTAGATGCTTCTGATAATTTTAATTTGATCTGCATTGATTAATGGACTTAGCGTATAAGAGTTGTCAAGAACAAATAAACCCTTCCCGAATGTGCCAACAAATATTTGGTCTCCGCTTTTATGCAGCGACAGTATTTCTGTTTTGAGATTATTTGTCTCGTTCAAATAGGTGATTTCATCCGGAGAAATTTTATACAAAGCACCGTTATATGTCCCTGCCAGAATTTCATTGTTGTCGAGTTTGACAATTGGACCGCATCTTGAACCAGAAAGCAATGTGTCCACATCTATGACATCAATACTCGAGATTCCTTTGAGTGTCGAAACAATGAATTTGTCTTTTAGCTGAGAAACAGCTCTCACGTTATCGTTCAGTAAGCCAGTTGTATGGTTGTAATAACTGGCTCCGGATGGTGAATAGATAGATATTCCATGAGTCATGGACCCCGAAATGATCATGCCGTTGCCAACAGGATAGATGCAGCGAATGACATTGTCCGCTAAACCATTTTTCTCAGTGTATGTGGTGAATTGTGTCCTGGTAAGGTTGACAATACCATTCCCCCATGTACCGAGCCAAAAGGAATTACTTCCTCGGTCATAGCAGATGGACGAGAACAAATAGTTGTCCAGCTCACTGTAAGAAATTGAATAGAAGATGCCATTTTCGTAGTATTGGACTCCTTTGTCGAGTGATACAAGCCACAATTCATTTTCATCGGTTAAAGTAAAGCCCCTAACGCTTGTTGGTGCTTCCTGAAAACCTGATGGGTCAATAGTGGAGCTGATCCATTCTCCATCTTTCAATTCCAGAATGTCGATTCCGCTCCTTTCGGTTGCTATCCAAATTGAAGAATCGTATACCACAGCATCCACAAATTTTTTGCTAAATGTCGAATGAATGCGTTCGAGTGTATCTGAACTTTGTTTATATAAGCCATCTTGTGTGACAACATATAGTTCGTTGAAATAGCTGAAGCTTGTAACCACATATTGTCCTTTCAGGTAAGAGTGTTTTTCGCCTTTTTGATTGAGAATGGTCAATCCACCCTCCGTTCCAATTAGGATTTGATCTTGGGCGAATGAGATGTTTCTGATCTTTTTGTTGACGGTTTGAATTGGATCAAAGTCCTGACCATTGAAGCGATAAGCTCCATTCGCCGTTCCCACATAAATAAAACCCTTGTCGTCAGAAGAAATTGTCCTGACCTCAGAGTTCATTAACCCATGTCTCAGATCGAAATTCCTGAATTGATAAACCTGACCGGAAACTTGACCAATAATGCCAAATAGAAAGGTGAAAAGCAGTATTTTGAGGAATGATTTCAATGCAGGTTCTATGTACCCGCGAAGATAATTGAAAGTTTAGATTTATGCTTGAAATTGCTGAGTATTAATCGCTTGATTTATTGGCTTGGTCTAAGTTTTTGAGAAGTGCGCAAAAAAAGCCCCTCCCGTCGAACGGAAGGGGCTTTAGATAAAAAGTATTTTTTACTGAATTACTAATCGCTTAATTCCAAACTTACCATCCTGATTGGTTAGCTTAATGAAGTAGACACCTTTAGCCAGGTTGTCAACCGAGATAATTTCCTGACTTTGAATCAGTTTTGTATCTACCGATTGACCCAGTGAATTCAGAAGTGTCATGGTTACAGGACCTAAAAAGTCTGAACTGATTTGAACTTGTTCGTTTGCGGGATTAGGGAAAACAGAGAAGTCCAGGTCTCCATATTCTCCAATACCTACTCCCTGAAGGATATTCACACAGTAGTCTTCAACCTCACCATACTCAAAATCGGCAGTTCCAGTGGCACATGATGTTGCTGCACCGTTGTATTTCATGGAAACTCTCATTTTAGTTACTCCAAGTACGGCACTAAAAGGAATCGCGATGGTACCATTTACGGCAGTAGTTGAAGTTCCACCAGCGTCATACGCATGTTCATTCGCGTCATCAAAATCGCCGTCGTGATTGAAGTCAATCCATACGTTGAAGTATTCAGGGTAAGACCAACCGGAGTGTCCTGGTGTCAAAGTAATAGGGTAGGAGCTAGAAGTGTAAACATCCGTCGAAACACCTGTGTAATCTCCATAACCATTATCATCTCCGGATACATTGCTGATCGATCCAAAAACTACAGATTCAATCCATTCGTCAGACGTATTGCTACCTTCAGAAGCACAGTAAGTCATATCAAGGCAAGCACCACACCCCATGGTTGTGAAGTTTTCGCTAGCTGTATATCCGGTAGGTCCACCAGAACAGACTGTCTCAACCTGAACTTCATAATCAACACAACCATTTAATCCCGTGAGGTTATGAGGACTGCTTACCCCATTTACAGTTGTCCAGGTTCCTGTTCCTTGCTCTTTGTACCTTAAATTATAAGAACTAGCTGCCAATACAGACGTCCATGTAATATCAGCACTATTAGGAGTTACGTTAGAAACGCTGTGAGCAGAAGGCGCTACACAACATCCGTCGGTAGAAAAGTTATGGCTTGCAGTAAAGCTACTGGTGTCAGTAGCAGTAGAGCACACGGACTGTACTTGAACTTCATAATCAGTACAGGCTGTCAACCCTGTAATTGTTGCGTTGGTAGTGGCAGATGAGCCAGTCATCCAGGTTCCTGTTCCTACTTCTCTGTATCTATAGTTGTAAGAATTTCCAGTTCCACCCCAGGCGATATCAGCTTGGACATCTGTGACATTGGAAGAAGCTAATTGCCATGGTTGCAAACATCCGGCAGCACTGCAATTATTTAAAATTTCGTTGACACTGTTGAAGGCGTTTAATCTACCTCCTGTGACAGTTTTTCCATTAAGGGAAGCCACAGGGTCCGTACCATCCAGTAGGGCAGATCTTACCTGATCCGCAGCGGCTTGAGGATTCGCATGAGCCAGCTGAGCCAATGAGGCACAAGGGACTGAGTAAAGCAGTCCAATCACTCCAGCAGTTAGTGGTGAAGAGAAAGAGGTTCCAGTAGTAGATCCATAGCCTCCTCCGTTTGACGTGGTATAAACACTAATTCCAGGTGCGCCAAGGTCAATTGTAGTCAAGCCATGACCGCCACCCATTTGATCATTGTTTCCGGTTCTGGTAACTGAAATCATGTAGTCGCTGGAACAAGCAGTTGGTAAATCTCCTCCTGCGTCTACATCAAAACCAGTACTATTTGTTGTGGCTCCACAGTTAAGGATTCCGTAGGTTCCCAAAGTGTCGTAAAATGCACACCAGATAGGAGCAGAATTTGGATCGCCACCATCAATTCCCCATGAAGCGTTTGTAGCAACTACAAAAGCACCTTTAGCCCCACTTGTAGATTCGTAAAGCTGTCTCATCTTTAAAGGATATGTGTAGGCAGCTACAACTGCCGCTTCATTACTTAACGAATTGGTGTTTTGTACCTGCATGATTTTCACATTCCAGTTAATCCCCGTAACAACTGATCCATTGTTTCCAACAGCACCGATCATTCCACTTACTTGTGTCCCGTGAGATCCGGGAGAGATCACGTCATCACCATTAGGTTCGTTCCATCCATTGTAGTCATCTATGTAACCGTTTCCATCATCATCCTGTCCATTGCCAGGAATTTCATTGGTATTAACCCAGTGATTTGCAATTAAATCAGGATGATCCCAATCTGATCCACCACCTTCAAGCACACAAACCACAATGTCATCGCCCGTAGGTGTTGTTCCGCCGGTTGTAATGTCCCAGGCCAAATCAGAATCGATATCTGAGTCGTTTGGATTCACATGGTGCCACTGATCACTTAAACCTGGATCGTTTGTGGTAGTCGCTCTGTCGTGAACGATATGGTTATTCTGCACAATTGATACGTGTGGTGTAGACCATAATTTTTCGATGATCTTCTCATGAGAAATCTGACTCTCATCAAAGCTAAGCAGCCAGATATTGGCAGGTTCACTTACTTTTTTCTTGATGGCGATTTCAGTTGAAACATCATTAACGGTTGCGTTTTCCTGAACGACTTTGTTAATGAATGCATTGTCATCTACCATAATGAGCACCTCACCTGGTAAGTAAGGCATCTCAGTTTGGCTTTGAGAAAAGCCTATGGAGCTGATTAAGCTCAACGCTACGAGTATTTTTTTCATATCATCAAAGGGTATTAATGACATAAATATACTAAAACTTACGGGGCGAAAAAAGCTAAAAACAGCCGAATCTTACAATCTTAAGGTTGATATTCAGAAGCTACTTGATTGTTTTTCAGTAACCCAGGATAGATTTTGAGGGCTTCTTTGAGGCATTCTACAGAATTCCTAAGCGCCTCAGAGTTCAATACGTATGCGAGTCTAACCTGTTGTTTACCGAGAGACTTATTGGCGTAAAATCCGGTTGCAGGCGCTAACATAATCGTTTGATTAATATGCGAAAAATCTTCCAGACGCCATTGACAGAAATTGTCTGCGTCATCTATTGGTAATTGGGCGATTGCATAAAATGCACCCGATGGTTTAGGGCAAATTACACCGTCAATTTCATTCAATCCATCCACCAGGATATTTCTTCTTTCTACGTACTCTTCAATGACATCATCAAAGTAGGATTGAGGCGTCTTGAGTGCCGCTTCACCGGCAATTTGTCCAAGAGTTGGTGGGCTCAAACGAGCCTGACCAAACTTAAGGGCAGCTGCCATAAGCTCTTTATTCTTACTGATGAGGGCTCCGATTCTGGCGCCACACATACTGTATCTCTTAGAAACTGAATCAACCAATACCACATTCTCATCAATTCCCTCAAGTTGAAGCGCTGAAAAAGGTTTTGCACCATCGTAACAAAATTCTCTGTAAACTTCATCAGCGAACAAAAAGAGGTCGTGTTTTTTTACCAAATCTCTCAATTGCTCTAATTCTTCTTTGGAGTACAAGTATCCAGTAGGATTTCCGGGATTACAAATAAGAATGCCTTTGGTTTTTTCCGTGATCAAGGCTTCAAAATCTTCGATCTTCGGAAGGGCAAACCCATTTGAAATACTTGCAGTTACAGGTTTTACAGAAACGTTGGCAGTGGTAGCAAATCCATTGTAATTGGCATAAAATGGCTCAGGAATGATCAATTCATCACCAGGGTTGAAACAAGATTGAAACGCAAAAATTAGTGCCTCTGATCCACCTGTTGTGATCATAATTTCTTCCGCACTTAAGTTTATCCCAAACCCTGCATAATATTGTGCCAAACCTTCTCTATAACTTGCAAAACCAGCACTGTGGCTGTACTCGATCACTTTAATGTCTTTGGTTTTCAAGGTGTCTCGAACAACCTTGGGTGTTTCTATGTCTGGTTGACCAATATTGAGGTGGTAGACCGTAACACCTCTTTGTTTAGCTGCTTCTGCGTAAGGAACGAGTTTTCTAATTGGAGAGGCTGGCATTTGGTCCGCCTTGTTTGATAATCCTGGCATAATTTTAATGAATTTGTATTGCAAAAAAACAATAATTTCTAAAACGACAGTAGGGTAGACGCTTGGTTTTTTGTTTTAAGGTCTTACTGATAAAAATCAGTTATACAATAGATAAGATATTTTTATGGATTTATTATATTTGTAACACGTGACACGTTTTTTTCTATACATCTTTGCAGCCTTAATTGTTGGACAAGCAGTGTCCATTGAATTTTTTGAGTTCCTCGATATGGAGGAGGTGCAGGAAGTATTGGAAGATTTGACTGAAGAAAATGATTCTGAAGAAGAGAGTGAGGTGAAAGATCATTTTGATCGTTATGCCAGCTTTTGGACTTTGGACAGACAGAATCCCGTGTTACTTTCCGAGCAAGTGAGGTCTTCAAACTGGTTATTGGAATCTATTTGTCTTGAAATTCCGAGTCCACCACCAGATCAGGTTTAGTGCCTTCAAGAGATGAATTGTTGTGCAATTGGTCTCCAAAATCAAATATCAAAAAGTTCGAATAAGAAGTCCTCAACACAATCAACTGTGGGGCAAAAAGTAGTTAATATGAAAGATTTATTTAATTGGGGTACAGATTTAAAAAAGGACATTCCTTCGTCCTTGGTTGTTTTCTTGGTGGCATTGCCTCTGTGTTTGGGAATTGGCGCTGCCTCAGAAGTAGAACCAATAACCGGATTGATTGCAGGTATTGTTGGTGGTATTGTGGTGACCACATTTAGTTCTTCGAATTTTGGCGTGAGTGGACCTGCAGCTGGTTTGGTGTCCATCGTTATTGGCGCAGTCACTTATTTTAGAGAAATAGACCCGGTAAATGGATACGAAATGTTCCTGGTTGCCATCATTTTGGCGGGTGTGTTTCAAATAATCATGGGCTTTGCCAAGTTGGGTAAATTGGTGGCATTTTTTCCAGGTGCAGTAATCCGGGGAATGTTAGCCGCCATTGGAATCATTATTATCCTTAAGCAGATTCCACATGCCCTTGGGTTCGATAGAGATTATGAAGGCGATTTGGCATTTAATCAAGCGGATGGCAAAAATACCTTTACAGAGGTAGGAAATTCCTTTCATGCCTTCTTCACAGGTTCTGATGCCATTACCACCATAGCGCCTTCTCTCATCTTCTTGGTCGGGATTGTAGTTACCTTACTGTGGGGGACTAAATTTATGAAAAACCTTAAGGTTACGACAATCATTTCAGCACCTTTGGTGATCGTTGTAGCCGGGGCTTTGATGGTACTCGGGTTTGAAGCCACCCATCACGAATTAGCGCATAATCACCTGGTAAATTTAGGAGGTGTTGAAGGTGTGAGTGATGTGTTTTCATATTCTCCGGATTTTTCAATTCTGAGCGATCCCAGAGTTTATCTGATTGCATTTACCATTGCCATGGTAGCCAGTCTCGAATCGCTTCTTTGTATGGAGGCTACGGATAAAATGGATCCGGAAATGAGACATACACCACCAAATCGTGAGTTGATTGCGCAAGGAATTGGAAATACGGTCGCCGGATTCTTAGGCGGTCTTCCTGTGACACAGGTAATCGTGAGGAGTTCTGCTAACATGCAGAGTGGCGCCAAATCAAAAACATCATCCTTCTTACATGGATGGTGGTTGCTGCTAAGTGTGATGTTAATTCCTGGAGCCATGGAGTATGTGCCTTTATCGGCTCTGGCTGCTGTGCTAATCGTGGTTGGATTAAAATTGGCTAAACCTTCTATTTTCCAGGAATATTATAGGAGAGGGTGGAGGCAATTCATACCATTCATGGCAACCATCATAAGCATTGTTTTTACAGACTTGTTGGTGGGAATAGGCATTGGTTTTGCCATTGCGTTATTGATTAGTTTGTACTACAATGAAGTGAAATCATTTAAGCATTTAAAGGACATGGTATCTGCCGGAGAAATTCAGGAAAGAGACAATCCTAAGAACGCAGGAGAGAAAGAAAGTGTGATCATGTTGAAATCCAGACTCAGCTTTTTGAGCAAGGCAAGAGTGCGAGAGTTAGCCAAAGATGCACCCCACGATCGGGTGGTTTTCGATTTTGTGGATGTTGAGCACATTGACTCTGACGGTCAGGATGCCATTTCAGAGATGGAAGATTTGCTTGAAAGAGGCGGGAAGAAAGTGCGGAAGCATGGTGGGGCATTGATTAAGTAGAGTTTGTTCCTTTTTTGTCTTTAGGCATTATCTGGTTATTCTAATAATCAGATGATGACTTTGACTAAAACAGTTTGCTTAATTTGTTGTGGCTATCTTTTACTTGGGTGTAATTCTGAGATTAGTACTGACAAAACCTTTAAAGGCAAGTCTTCAATTGATTCTGTTCAAGTCACAGTAGATTCCACTTCAGGAATATCATGTCTTAAGCATTTTAAGAAAGAAGTATTCATTGACTACCAAGATCAGGATACCATATACAATCAATTAGACGGCTTGGGCAGACGACAGGGATTTTGGAAAGATTCCATTGATGGCCACTTGTTCAAATTTGCATTCTACAAGAATGGAAAATTAGATGGTTTGTTATTGCGATATGGTGATGGCAGACGTGAGCAGATGTATAAGAATGGTCAACGTCATGGACTTCACAAATGGTTTTATTCGGTCAACGACCCTTCACCGTATTCCACGGCCTACTACGAGAATGATTCTTTGATTTGGCATGCCTTCCCATGGGAAATGACAGATTACCTGATCCCAATCAAGGGATACTCTTGTCGTAAAGACTCTGTATTGTTCAAGATGTATTATGAATCAGGAGAGTTGATGTATCAAGGAGTGATTACGAATACCGATCCGCGTATTCAAACTACTCTATATCCAGCCAAAGGCATTCACAAAGCCTATTATCAAAATGGACAACTCAAGGCAAGGATTGACTACGATGACTTCTATATGGAAGTCTATGATTCTATGGGCGTGCGCATGTTTCAGGATTCCCTATGGAAGTGGAGGGGGAGAACCATTTCGCTGTACTATCCCAAATAGATAAAAGCGACTATGACTTGCTACTCCTTATTATCCACCATCACCCTAAACCGAATGAAATGTGGTCCGCCTTTGGCATTGGAAATGATTTCGATCTTTCTGTCCTGATAAGCTATTTTTCCTTTGGTGTCGAAAGTAACTTTTAGCACAACCTTTTCATTGGGCATGATAGGTTTGCTAGGATATATTAGCTTGGTGCATGGACAGGCTACTTTGTAATCTTTAATGATTAATGGCACGTCTCCGGTATTCTCCACCTCATATTCAAAGGTGATCATTTTGCCTTCCTCAACTTTGCCCGGATAACGTTTGTTTTTGCCGTAAAACTTAAATTCCGCCACTTGGGACACGCCCAGGGCGGAATTTAAAATACATATTGTAAGAACGATTAAGGTTCTCATAAAACCGGATCTTAGTTACCAGCTTTAGGGCCAACTTTCGGTGCTACCGGAGCAGTTGGAGCAGCCTCAACCTTACCTTTAATTCTAATCACTTTTGTAGGTGAATTACTCGCATTAGAAGTAATCGTTACGGACTTATTAATAGGACCTACTCTTTTAGTGTCGTAGTTTACTTTGATAACGCCAGTTTTACCTGGAGCGATAGGCTCTTTTGGCCAGTTAGGTACCGTACATCCACAAGATCCTCTAGCGTTTGAAATAATCAAAGGCTCCGTACCGTTGTTTGTGAAAACGAATTCGCATCCACCATCACCGTGTTGCTTCATTGTTCCGTAATCATGTACCTCTTTTTCAAATTCGATGGTAGCTCCACCTACTTTGGCGTCAGGACCTTGCGCGTTTGCTTCAAATGCAAAAGCCATCAAGAACATTGCCCCAAAAAGTAAAAATGCTTTTTTCATTGTTGTAAATTTTAAATTCAACTTGTCTTATACAAATGTAGTACCAAAATTCAACATTCAATACCGATTAACAAAACGTTAACAAAATTAATTGGTTGCTTCAATTTGTAGTTGATCTGAATAAAAAACGGCAACCCACTTCCATGAGTTGCCGTTCAATGCAGAAATTGTAAAATTTAACCTGCTTTTGGACCAACTTTGGCCTTTTCCATGCTTGGGTTGCCTTTAACCGTTCCTCGAATTCTGACCACCTTGGTTGGGGCATTGACTGCATTGGAGGTAATGGTCACCGATTTGTTAATCGGTCCAACACGATCAGTGCCATATGTCACCTTCATTTTTGCAGACTTCCCGGGTGCAATAGGTTCTTTAGGCCACGAAGGCACTGTGCAATTACAGGACCCCTTCGCATTTGAAATGATCAACGGACTGTCACCAGTATTAGTAATTGTAAAGTAGCAATCACCATCAGCACCTTTTTGAATGGTACCATAGTCGTGAACTTCTTTATCAATGCTCAATTCCGCAGAATTGACTTGAGAAAATGACATGCCGGCAAATAAAATAAGTGCCAATGACATGAACCAGCTTTTAATACTTGGTGTGTTTGAGTTTAAATAATGTGTTTTCATACTTATTGGTTTTGATATTAACATGAATCGAATATAGAGCTTAGATGGGGTTGATTTCGATTTATAACAAGCTCTTAACGCTTATTAGGATTTCATTAACAAATCATGCCATTTGTTAATGAAACAAGCAATCATGAGCAAATGTTACTATCTTGAGACCAATGAGATGTGAGATGCTATGGACGTGACATTGTATAAACTGCTTAAAAAGGGATCTACCAGTAATATCATATTCGTTTATCTGGCGGTAGGTGTATTTTTATTTGCTTTTGGATCTATGGTTTTTAGTGGGCAAGTGAATGGATGGACTGAACTTTTGACTTTAATTGCAACCATGTTTGCGCTTGGGGGCATTTTGTACTATGTGTATAGGGATAATTTTTTGGGACCATCCTACTGGACAAAACTGATCGAAAAAAAACCGGAAGAATTGGTGTGGATTAAGCCAATTACTACAGAACATAGAGCCTATTATATCGTCAAGTTTGGTGAGAGTTTTAGTATTGAGTTGTATACAAATAGAGGTGTGAAGACAGAGTTCTCGGGGTCTCAACAAGAGTTATATGCTTTATTAACCGCCATATCTCAACACGCACCACACGTGCATTACGGCTACTCCAAAAAAGTGGAAAAAATCTATAAAAGAAAGAAACGACTTTTTGCTGAGGCACTTGAAAAGGAAGGCCTCTACCATCCACTTTCCAGACATTTTAAAGAAGGTCATTCAGGAGATGTTCACAATGAAGTACTCATAGGTTAATCCGAATAATGTCATGACTTTTCTGATCTGGTCCAAGTAATTAACAATCCCTCCTTTATTATTCACACTTAATTGTAGTTGAGATATCTCTCTTATCACAAAGCTATGCTGTATTTTTGCCCTCAAATTAATGTGCTCAATGGAAATTCCAAAGAAATTCGATCCAATTAAGTCTGAAGAGAAGTGGTATAAACACTGGATGGACAAGGGTTATTTTTATTCAAAACCAGATGAAAGAGAAGCCTATACTGTTGTCATTCCTCCTCCCAATGTCACCGGTGTACTTCACATGGGGCACATGCTAAATAATACCATTCAGGATGTATTGGTAAGAAAAGCCAGAATGGAAGGGAAAAATGCCTGTTGGGTTCCGGGAACAGATCATGCATCCATTGCTACTGAAGCTAAGGTGGTTCAGAAATTAAGAAGAGACGGAATTAAGAAATCCGATCTTGGAAGAGAAGAATTTTTACAACATGCCTGGGACTGGACCAATGAACATGGAGGAATCATTCTGGATCAATTGAAAAAATTAGGCGCATCTTGCGACTGGAATAGAACCCGCTTTACGCTTGATAAAAAGTACTACGAAAGTGTGATTGACACCTTCATCGATCTCTACAACAAAGGCTACATTTATCGTGGAGAGCGCATGATCAACTGGGATCCGGAAGCCACTACCGCCTTGTCTGATGAAGAAGTGATCTACAAGGAAGTTAACTCCAAACTCTTTTATGTCCGCTACAAAATAGAAGATACAGATGACGAGTGGTTGGTAATTGCCACTACAAGACCGGAAACCATCTTAGGAGATTCCGCAATTTGTATTCATCCGGATGATGAACGTTACCAACATTTAAAGGGTAAGCGCGCCATTGTGCCATTGGTTAATCGATCCATTCCAATTATCGAAGACGACTATATTGACATGGAGTTTGGAACAGGTTGTTTAAAGGTAACGCCTGCACACGATCCCAATGATTATGATCTTGGGATCAAGCACAAGCTCGAAACCATCAATATTCTGGATGAAAAAGGCAAACTCAATGAAAATGCTCAAGTGTTTGTTGGGGAAGATCGTTTTGAGGTCAGAAAGAAGATTGAAGCAGAATTGCACGAGTCTGGCTACCTGGTTAAAGTAGAAGATCACGTCAATAAGGTGGGGTTCTCAGAAAGGACAGATGCCGTTATTGAGCCAAGATTATCACTGCAATGGTTCTGTTCAATGAAGGAATTGTCCAAGCCAGCTTTGGAGAATGTAATGAATGACACCATCCAGTTTTATCCTTCCAAGTTTAAGAATACCTACAGACACTGGATGGAAAACATCAAAGATTGGTGTATTTCCCGTCAGCTATGGTGGGGACACAGGATTCCGGCCTGGTACTATGGGAAAGGAGAAGATGATTTTGTAGTAGCCAAAACACATGAAGAAGCCCTTGGAAGAGCCTGGGAAAAATCAGGAAATCAGGATTTGTCTTTGGAAGATTTGAAACAAGATGAAGATGTTTTGGATACCTGGTTTTCATCTTGGTTATGGCCGATTTCGGTATTCGATGGTTTTGAATCAGAAGAGGAAGTGAGTTATTACTATCCAACCAATGATTTGGTGACGGCGCCGGAAATTATGTTCTTCTGGGTGGCCAGAATGATTGTTGCGGGCTACGAGTACAGAGGTGATTTGCCATTTAAAAATGTTTACTACACGGGAATAGTAAGGGATAAACTGGGCAGAAAAATGTCTAAGCAGCTCGGAAATTCTCCGGATCCTATTATGCTCATGGAAAAGTATGGCGCGGATGGCGTTCGTGTTGGGATGTTATTAACGTCTCCGGCAGGAAACGATCTGCCGTTCGATTCATCGTTGTGTGAGCAGGGAAGAAATTTTAGTAACAAGATTTGGAATGGTTTCCGACTCATTAAAGGATGGGAGATCAATGAAGAACATGAGCAGCCTGAAGCCGCTGCAATTGCTCAGACCTGGTTCAACATTAGATTGAATCAGCAGCTGGCAGAGATCAATGATTGCTTCCAAAAATTCAGGATCTCAGATGCATTAATGGCGATCTATAAACTGGTGTGGGACGATTTCTGTAACTACTATCTGGAAATGGTAAAGCCCGGTTATCAGCAGCCTATCGACCAAAAAACTTACAATCAAGCCATTGGTTTCTTAGACCAGATTCTAAGAATTATGCATCCTTTTGCGCCTTTTATTTCAGAGGAAATCTGGCATTTAATTGATAATAGAGAAGCCGACTTAATTGTTGCTGAATGGCCAAAAGTGGACACGTCTCTAGGATTGGATAACAACCCTATCAATGATCAGTTTACTGTAGCAGCAGAGGTAATTTCCAACATCAGAACCATCAGATTGGATAACGGCATTGCCAATAAAGTGAAGGTAGAAATGTTCGTTAAAACAGATGCTGAGGTTGACAGGACATTCGATCCCATCGTTACAAAAATGGGGAATCTATCAAAGCTCGAATATACGAATGAGAAGATCAACAATGCCTTTTCGTTTGTAGTGAAGGGGAAGGAATACTTCATCCCGTTTACGGAGAATGTAGACATGGCAGGAGAAAGAGAAAAGCTGTTGGAGGAATTGAATTACACTAGAGGCTTCCTAAACTCTGTTCAAAAGAAGCTGGCGAATGAACGCTTTGTGAACAATGCACCCGAACAAGTGGTGATGAGTGAAAGAAAGAAGGAGGAAGACGCTCAAAGCAAAATCAAAATCCTGGAAGAGAAACTACAGAGATTTCAATAATATTTGCTTAACTTCAAGGAAAGCTTAAAGTCTCATTAAACCTGTACACTTGTGGCTAAGATGAAGTTTATCAATAGGGAAATCAGCTGGTTGTCTTTCAACGAACGTGTGTTGCAAGAAGCCAACGATCCATCTGTGCCGTTAATTGAGCGCATCAGGTTTCTTGGCATTTTCTCCAACAATAGAGATGAGTTCTTTAGGGTGCGCGTGGCCACATTGGAACGTCTGAACGACCTTGGGAAAAGTGGAAAATCTCACCTGGGTTACGATCCGGAAGATGTTCTAAGCCAAATTCAGGAAATCGTTTTAAATCAGGAACGGACGTTTGGTAAAATTTATCGTTACCTGAGAAAGGAACTCGAAAAGCACGAGATCTACATCATTGCAGAGGATAAACTCAATACCGAGCAGGGAGAGTTTGTGAAATCTTATTTTGAAAGAGAAGTCAGAGGTACTCTGGTGCCCATTATGATCAGCAAAAAACAGGACCTGCCAAAACTCAAGGATAATGCGATTTATCTGGCCGTAAAATTGAATACAAAGGATAAAAAACAACCCATATATTCCATCATTGAAATTCCTTCATTGGTATTGCCCCGCTTTTTGGTCTTACCCAATTCGGAAGGCAAAAAATATGTGATGTTGTTAGACGACATCCTGCGCTACAATCTCGAACAAATCTATCATATCTTTGAATTCACAAGCTTTGAAGCCTATACATTCAAGATCACAAGAGACGCAGAGCTCGACATTGATGATGATTTATCCACGAGCTGGATAGAAAAGTTGGCATCTAGTTTAAAGGAAAGAAAAACCGGAGCCCCTGTGAGGTTTGTCTATGATGAGGCCATGCCGGAAGACCTTTTGAAGATTCTCCTGAATAAATTGGGTGTGAAGAACATGGATCATTTGTCTCCCGGTGCACGTTACCACAACTTTAAGGACTTTATGGATTTCCCAAATGTAGGAGCGAAAAATCTTAGAAATAAGAAATTACCGCCTTCTAAGCATGCTTTTTTAGAAAGCTCTAAGAGCATTCTGGACGCCATATTGAAGAAAGACATACTCTTGAGTTACCCCTATCAAAGTTTTTCATACATCATTGATTTGTTGAGAGAGGCGGCCATTGATCCTAAAGTCACCAGGATTCAAATCAATTTGTACCGTGTAGCCAAGCGATCGAAAATCATCAACGCCCTGATCAATGCCGTTAGGAACGGCAAGGAAGTGAACGTGGTTCTGGAATTGACAGCTCGATTTGATGAAGAGAATAATATCAAATGGTCGAGAAAATTGCAAGATGAGGGTGTGAGGATTATTCATGGTGTCCCCGGTTTAAAAGTGCATTCAAAATTGATTCTAATAGATAAAAAGTCGAAAAACGGGAAAGTACAGCAAATAGCGCATATTGGAACTGGTAATTTTCATGAAGGCACCGCAAATTTGTATGGTGATTATTCTTTATTAACTTCAGATTCCAAGATCGCCTCAGAAGTAGGCAAGCTATTTGAGTTTTTTGAAGTCAATTACAAAAGAACTTTATACCGTCATTTGGTGGTATCTCCTTTTAATGTGAGAAGACGATTGAATTTGTTAATCAACAATGAAATCAGAAATGCAAAGAATGGCAAGAAGGCGAAAATCATACTAAAATTGAACAATCTGGTGGATGAATTGCTCATCAAAAAGTTGTATGAAGCCAGCAATGCAGGCGTCAAAATTAAACTCATCATTCGCGGAATTTGCTCCTTGGTGCCAGATGTAAAAGGTCAAAGCGAGAATATTGAAGCGTATTCTATCGTAGATAGATTTTTGGAGCACGCCAGAGTCATGGTATTCCATAATTCCGGAGATTCAGTTTATTTATTGGGTTCTGCCGATTGGATGACCAGAAATTTGGACAAACGGGTAGAAGTTTTGGTTCCGGTGTATGACAAATCCATTCAAGAAGAAATTCAGCTCATGCTCGACATGCAAATGAAAGACAATGTCAAGAGACGTTTGATAGATAAGAAACTGTCTAATAAATATGTACACGACGACGGTCCGGAATTCAGGTCCCAAATTGAGCAATACAAATACTTCAAATCGTTGGTTAAATAGAAATCTGTGAATATCTTGATTCCGGATTTGACCTCATTTTTTTTTCATGCTGCTAATTTAGACGTGTGGAAAAGGAATATTTTGCGGCAATTGATATCGGAACCAATGCAGGGCGCCTGCTCATTGGGTATGTGATTCCGCAAAATGATCATCTGAGTGTTAAGAAGGCTTTATTGACCAGAGTTCCTTTGAGACTGGGGGAAGAGGTTTTTAGGACAGGCAAGATTTCCAAGGAAAGAGAAGAAGCCTTTATTCATGCTATGAAGGGATTTAGTCACCTAATGTTGGCCTACGGTGTTAAGAACTATCGGGCCGTGGCAACTTCTGCTATGCGTGAGGCGAAAAATGGTCCAGACATCAGCAAAAGAATCAATGATGAAGCTGGCTTGTCTATTGATGTGATAGATGGTGAAGAAGAAGCCAGACTCATTTTTAATACTTTTCAAACACAAAAATTGGATCATCAGGCATCTTATCTGTTCATAGATGTTGGAGGAGGAAGCACCGAGTTGTCGATCATCAAATACGGCAAGCGTGTTAAAAGCAAATCCTTTAAAATAGGAACTTTAAGACTGAAGTCGGGTAGAGTAAAACCTATGATTTGGGGAGATATTGAGGCCTGGCTGAATGATTCTTCTGATTTGTTATTTGAGAAAGGGCACCGCATCAATGCCATTTGTACTGGAGGAAATGCCAATCGACTTATCAAACTCAACAATAAAAAATACCTTGAACCACTGACTGTTCATGAGATAAGAGATACTAGAAATCATGTGGCTAAATTTTCTTTGTCCGAAAGGGTGGAATTGTTGAGGTTGAAGCCAGATAGAGCAGATGTCCTAATTCCGGCAACCGACATTTACTTGAATATTATGGAAATGGTGGATATTCAAAAAATGTATGTGCCAAAAATGGGCCTAGCCGATGGAATTATCCTAAATCTTCACGAGTCTTCAATAGAAATGTCGGTTTAAATTTCTTGTGATATCAAGGTGTCCAGGTCTTTTTTGAAAAAATATTTGAAGTAGTTGGCATCCAATTTAAATGAAGCCCGTCTTTTAATCAAAGCCTGCAAGCTTTATTCACTACTTCAAAATTTAATAATGAAAACTGCTTACCTCAAACTATTACTACTCTCAATTATTACTTTAGGTTTTTCCAAACAATCGGAGGCATGTCATGCCATTGCTTTGGTGAACTACAATCAACAACAGTACACACCTGGAACAGGTTTACAGATTACGGCATCTTCAGATAGCCCAACGTGTGGTTGTGATGCCTACTGGTTGGATGTCGAATTCAGATGTGATCAGGATGTGATGGACGGCTCTGGCTTAACTGCCGGTGTTTGGGATTCGTCTGCCTGCTTTCCTTATTTCCAGTCCGATACAATGGTTAAACCAAGTTGTGTGGTGCAAAATTATCCTTGGGTGAACATTCCGGATTCATATTTGTGTCCCGGAAAAACCTATCAATACCGACTCAGAGAAAATCACAATGGTGCAGTAGGACCGTGGACGCCAATTATGTATTTCACAGTTCCAGGAACTCCCATTCCAGTTACTCCGGGACATATTGACATTACAGCATCTCCCAATCCATTTTGTATCAGTACTCAGTTAGGATGGACCATCACCCCAGGAACCGGATGCGGTGTGCCATCTTGTAATCCGGATACGAGTTTCCAATGGGTCTCTCTAAGTGGAGAACCCATTATAGTTGGACAAAACTTTAGTTGTGATACCTGCCCTTATCCAATTGCCTCTCCCAGTATTACAACAACCTATGGGTTAACAATTTCCATTGGCGATACCAATGCATGTGGAGAAGCCATTTACACACAAACTCCTGTGACTGTAGTACCATTACCTTGGCCTCAAGCTGGAAACATGACCGAAATGGTTGACTGTAATACAGGTATGGTTACCATGACCTTGTCTAACTATTACGGAGACCTTCAGTGGCAAACGTCTTCAAATGGCGGTCCCTGGTCAAATATTCCTGGAGAGACTACAGATACCTATTCTACAAGTGGTGTGCCGCCCGGAACTTGTTTCAGGGTAGAGGTCAGTACACAATGTGATGCGATCTATTCCAATGTCATTTGTCCGAGCGCCTCAGGAAACTTAATAGCCGATTTTAGCTTTACATCCAATTGTGAAAATGAGGAGGTTGTATTTACTGATTTATCAAGTTCGTCCGGATCAGCAATTACATCATGGTCGTGGGATTTTGGAGACGGATCTCCACTTGAAATGGCTCAGAATGTGTCACATCAGTTTGTAGGAAACGGTCCTTTTAATGTGACATTGGATATTTCTAACGCAGCCGGATGTAACACAACGATCACATATCCAGTTCAGTTGAACGCGAAACCTGTTGCTGATTTCAGTGTGGCAGATGTTTGTAGAGGAACTAGCAGTGATTTCCTTGATAATTCCACAATTGGTTCAGGAAGCATTACCTCCTGGTCATGGAACTTTGGCGATGGTTCTGCATTAAATATGAATCAAAATCCATCATATACTTATGCTCAGGAAGACATTTATACTGTGGAGTTGGTGGTTACTTCCGACATGGGATGTACAGATACCATTCAGGTGCCTGCCACTGTGTTTTTCCAACCTTCCGCTGGGTTTACAGCTACCACCGTGTGTGGATCAGATGATGCGACAGCTTTCACAAACACCTCCAATTATTCGTCTGGTAACATTTCTAACTGGTCATGGGATTTTGGAGATGGAAATAATTCATCCATCCAAGACCCAACACATGCGTATGCTGGAGCGGGGACTTATACGGTTGTCCTAGCGGCATCTACACCGAATGGCTGTTCAGATCAAATCACACAGACAATTGATGTCTTACCAAAACCAGTTGCAGATTTCAGCTCTGATGTGACCGAAGGATGTGAACCTCTGTGTGTGACCTTTACAGACAATTCAAGTGTTCAGGGAGCGACCATTACATCATGGAATTGGGAT
>JAUILH010000061.1 GCA_030433115.1 Bacteroidia bacterium
TCGACCCAAGAGCAGAAGAAGCCCTGTTCAAGAGCGCCCTGTGCAAAGTGAGGTTGTCTCCGGAATATTCTCTGGATCAAACAGATACTGAAAAAGCGATTGACCAATTACAGTTGTTTTTGGATAAATATCCAGATACTGAACACAAGGATACGTGTAATCAGATCATTGACAAGTTAACATTGAAACTGGATAGGAAAAAGTTTGAAATAGCCATGTTAGCGTTTAAAACTGAGCAGTACAAAGCTGCTACTGTGTTGTATGATGTATGCCTTGAAGAGTTCCCGCAGTCTAAATACAAAGAGCAGATTCTTTTTTACAAGATGAAGGCTTATTATAACCTTGCCATTAACAGTATAGATCAAAAAAAGATGGAAAGATTTGAAGAAACTATCAAATCTTATCGTACTTTTGTGTCCGCTTTCCCTGAAAGTGATTTCATTAAGGATGCTGAAAACGTCCGTGAAAATGCGACAAAAAGGCTGGGATTGCTAAGTAAGAAATAGAGATTATGTCATATAAGAATTCAAACGCAGAAAGAACAACCATTACCAGAGACCTGGATAAGCTGGATAATAAAACCGGTAATATCTACGAAAGTTTGGTGATCATTTCTAAGAGAGCTAACCAGATTTCAGTTGAGATGAAAGAGGAATTGACTCAGAAATTGGATGAATTCGCTTCTCATACAGACAATTTGGAAGAGATTTTCGAGAACAGAGAGCAAATCGAAATCTCTAAGTTCTATGAAAAATTGCCTAAGCCAGTTGCCATTTCTATTCAGGATTTCGAAAACGAAAAAGTTTACGCAAGAAATCCGGAAACTGAGGCCTAACCCCGGAGCATGTTTCAAAACAAGCGAATATTGGTCGGTATTTCTGCCAGTATAGCCGCTTATAAGTCAGTTTTTTTAGTTCGCCTGCTCAAAAAGCATGGTGCAGAAGTGAAAGTCATACTCACGCCAAGTGCGCACGACTTTGTTACCCCATTAAGTTTGGCCACTTTATCAGGTAATCCTGTTCATTCGGAATTTACCGAAAATAAAGAAGCAGGTACCTGGACCAATCACGTGGAATTGGGATTGTGGGCAGACGTCATGATCATTGCACCTGCCACTGCCAATACCCTGTCTAAAATGGCCAATGGGGAAGTGGATAATTTCTTGTTGGCGTGCTATTTATCGGCTAAATGTCCTGTGATGTTCGCGCCAGCTATGGACAGAGACATGTTTTTGCATCCTTCTACACAGGAAAATATTGCCACACTTCAAAAATTCAAAAATGTCCTCATTCCGTCTGAAGATGGTTTTTTGGCAAGTGGACTTCACGGACAGGGTCGCATGGCAGAGCCCGAAACCATTGTGGAAAAATTGAGAACCTTGCTCTTTCCTGATTCACCATTGAAAGGCAAACGGGTCATGATCACAGCTGGTCCAACCTTTGAAGCCATTGATCCCGTGAGATTTATTGGGAACAGATCTACGGGTAGAATGGGATTTGCCATCGCCAGGGAGGCCTTAAAACTAGGGTGTGAAGTGACTCTGATTACCGGTCCTAGCCATGAAACTATTGATGCCGATTTCGTGAATTTGATTCGAGTTGAGTCCGCTCAAGACATGTTTGAAGCCTGTGTCAGCAACTTTGATGAATCAGATGTGCTTATCATGTCTGCAGCCGTTGCCGACTACACACCAGTCCATTATTCTAATGATAAGATCAAAAAGAAAGATGGTGATTTGAGTATTGAGCTTAAAAGAACACAGGATATCCTGGCAAGTTTGTCTGCCAAAAAGACCAATCAAATCATGGTGGGCTTTGCTTTGGAGACAAATAATGAATTGGAAAACGCCAAATCTAAGTTGGAAAGAAAGGGCTTGGATATGATTGTATTGAATTCTTTGAACGATCAAGGTGCTGGTTTTGGAGGTCAATCAAACAAAATAACCCTGCTTGATAAGCACAATAATATCCTTAACTTTGAGTTAAAATCTAAGTCGGAAGTGGCTAAAGATATTTTGACTCAAATAAATCGATACTATGAGGCTCGCTAGTCTATTTTTATTATTGTTCCCATTCATGACCATGTCACAAGAATTGAATTGTGATGTACAGGTTATTTTGAGTCAGAACGTACAATCTGCTGCAGTGGATAAAACTGTGTTTTCAAATTTTGAGGCGGCTGTCAGAGAGTTCATGAACAATAGAAAGTGGACGAAAGATACTTATAAGGTAGAGGAGAGAATTGAGTGTAATCTGATGATCACCATCAATGAAGCGCCTTCGGTTGATCAATTTTCAGCATCTATTCAGGTGATTAGCAGACGACCGGTGTATGGCTCGTCCTACCACTCAACTTTGTTGAATTTTAATGATCAGGACTTTGATGTGCGTTTCTTAAGAAATACCCGACTGGAATTCAGCATTGATCAACACAGAAATAACCTGACTTCAGTACTGGCTTATTACGCCTACATGATTTTAGGGTACGATTACGATTCCTATTCCCTGGAAGGTGGTACACCCTATTTCACCAAGGCCCAGCAAATTGTATCTAATGCTGCTAACGCCCCTGAGAGTGGATGGAAAGCCAATGAATCCATCAATAACAGATATTGGTTGGTTGAAAATGCTTTGCACCAAGCATTTAAACCAATGAGAAAGGCCTATTACGAATACCATTTGAAGGGGTTTGATGTGATGTCAAAAAATGTGACTCAAGGAAGGGCAGTGGTGACCAAGTGCATCAATTATATCGATCAGGTAGTAAAGTCAAGACCCGGATCAATCAATATTCAGGCATTTTTCAGAGCCAAAGCAGATGAGTTGGTGAATTTGTACAGCCAGGCTTTCCCTCAGGAAAAGAACAAAGTAGTGGTCATCTTCAAAAAGGCTGATCCAATCAATACGGAACGTTACAACAAGATTCTTAAATCGAATTGATACCTTTGTGACATGCTCGCAAAGTTAATCGTCAAAAATTACGCACTCATTCAGGAATTGGAACTCAATTTGAGTGCTGATATGTCTGTTATTACTGGTGAAACTGGTGCAGGTAAATCCATTATTTTGGGAGCACTCAAATTGGTGTTGGGAGAAAGAGCGGATACCAAGGCTCTGTTTGATCATGACAAGAAGTGTATTGTTGAAGGGCAGTTTGATATTCAAAATTACCAGCTCAAATCCTTTTTCAATAAACACGATCTGGACTATTCGGAGCAATGTATTTTAAGAAGAGAAATTTTACCATCTGCTAAGAGCAGAGCTTTTGTTAATGACACGCCAGTTAACTTAACAGTTCTGAAAGAAATTGGTGAGCAGCTATTAGATATTCATTCGCAGCACGACAATTTATCTTTCAAGGATACCACTTTTCAATTTGATTTGGTAGATGCGTTTGCGGGTTTATTAACCCAACGTCAGACTTACTTTGAGCTTTATAAGCAGTACATTAGTTTATCTAAAGAATTAGAGCAATTAATTGAAGAAGAAAAGAAATCTAAATTGGATCTCGACTATTTTCAGTTTCAATTAAATGAACTGGAGGAGGCGCAACTTAAAGAGGGTGAGCTAGCTCAACTTGAAGAAGAACTCACAATTTTGGAGAAAAGTGATGATGTGAGACAAGTTGTATCTTCCATAGAATCTGCCCTAAATGGGGAAGGAGCTGTGCTTTCGAATTTACAATCTGCTGTTGATGCGTCAAAAACGATTTCTGAGATTCACGAAAGATTGGGAGAGATGCACAATCAATTGAACTCTGCTTATCTGGAACTGAAAGATGTCTCAGAACAGTTGGATGATGCTGATAATTTAATTGATTCCGATCCGGAAAGACTGCAAATTGTGACAGAAAGAGTCAGTATGCTCAATAGCCTATTATTTAAGCATAGGCTTCAAAATGAAACTGAACTGATCACGCTTCAAAGCGAGCTGGAAGGTAAAGTGACAAAAGTCAATTCTTTGGATGTTCAGATAGAGGAGAAGCAGATCCTACTGAATCAATTGAAATCCGATTTGACTCAAAAAGCCAATCAGTTATTGGAAGGTAGACAGTTGGCCATTAAGGAGCTCAAAACTGAAATTGAAGAGAACCTGAGCCATCTTGCCATGTCTGAGTCCACAATTAAATTCGATATACACACCTCAGATGACTTAAATCAATTTGGCAATTGCGATCTGGATATTTTGTTTTCTGCCAACAAGGGAGGTCAGTTGCAAAGCATTCATAAAGTGGCTTCAGGTGGTGAGTTGTCTAGATTGATGCTCACTCTGAAATCTATATTGTCTCAAAAGAAGCGTTTACCCAGCATTATTTTTGATGAAATTGATACAGGTGTTAGTGGCGAAATTGCGAGTAAAATGGGAAGCATCATGCGCCAAATGGCAAACAATATGCAGGTGGTAAGCATCACACATCTACCTCAGGTTGCAGCCAAAGGGAAACATCATTTCACCGTTTACAAGCAAGTGGAAGGACAACGAACCATCAGCCATATTAAAGAATTGGGCGGAGAAGAACGCATTGCAGAAATTGCAAAAATGCTCAGCGGAGAAACAGTTGGTGAGTCTGCAATGGCTAGTGCCCGTGAGCTCATGATCTCTGTGAATTAAATTTATCAGCTCGATCATTTGTGGTTAGTGGATATAATTATCTTTGCCACATCAAATTGAAAACTATGTCACACAAGTTACTAGAAGGAAAAAGAGGGATCATATTTGGAGCCCTGAATGATATGTCCATTGCATGGAAAGTTGCTGAAAAAGCGCATGAGGCAGGTGCGAAATTCACCTTAACCAATGCCCCAATCGCCATGAGAATGGGCGCCATTAACGATTTGGCAGAGAAGACAGGTTCAACCGTAATTCCTGCTGATGCCACATCAATGGACGATTTGCAAAATTTATTCACGCAATCTCAAGAAGTACTTGGTGGGAAAGTGGACTTTGTGCTGCATTCAATTGGCATGTCTCCAAATGTGAGAAAGAAGAAGCACTACACTGGTTTGAATCACGAGTGGTACAAACAAACTTTGGATGTGTCAGGAATGTCTTTTCATAAAGTGCTGCAAGTAGCTTATGAACAAGATGCGATCAACGATTGGGGATCTGTTTTAGCCTTATCTTATATTGCTGCTCAAAGAATTTTTCCTGATTATAACGATATGGCAGATGCCAAGTCTCTTTTAGAGTCCATCGCACGTAGTTTTGGTTACCACTATGGTGTTAAGAAAAAAGTAAGAATCAATACCATTTCACAATCGCCTACGGTCACTACAGCTGGTAGCGGTGTCAAAGGGTTTGACGAATTCATTGCTTACTCAGAAAATATGAGTCCACTAGGAAACGCAAGCGCAGAGGCATGTGCAGATTACTGCATTGCCATGTTCTCAGATTTAACCAAATACGTCACCATGCAAAACTTGTATCATGATGGAGGTTTCTCAAATACAGGGGTTTCTGCTGAGGTAATCGAAAAGTTTGCCAAATAAAACGTATTAACCGTATTAAAAATCCCGTTCTACATTTGTTGAACGGGATTTTTTTTGATGCAACATATTCTTTATCTTACACATCTATTAAGCATAATCTATAATTCATGAAATACATACTGACTGCTGCTTTATTGGGAACTTCTATCTTAGGATTTACTCAGCAAAATTTGTCTTCATTTACAACCACTGGTCGGGGAGGTGCAACCACATTTGTGACCGACTATCAGGCTGTAGGGATTAACCCTGCCAACCTGGGATGGGGCATGAAATTCGACAACAAGAAGATTGCCATCGGATTGAATGAAATGACCTACTCATTGCATTCTGAAGCACTTTCCAAACAGGAGTTAAGAGATGAGATCAAAGCAGCGATTCAAAATAAAACTTTGACAGCTTTTACCAGAGAAGAAAAAATTCAGGCAGGAAAAGATTTTGCGGATGCCGGACTGGCTTTCAATATGGATTATGGGTCTTTTGGTGCGTCCTACCAAAATGAAAAAATCGGAGGGTTTGCATTCAGAATTAATGATCGCTTTCAATGGTATTCTCGTTTGGGACCGGTGGCGTCCGAATTACTTTTTGTGGGTAAAACAGCCAGTTATTTTGACAGTTTGACCATTGTTCAGTTTAATGGAACATCCTATGACACCACTCAAATAGCCAACAATGATGCTAACTATGATTACGATACTCTGGACATTATAAATGGTTTTACCAATACACCTGACTTGATGTCTCAAATATTAGATGGTTCAAGACTGTCAATGAACTGGTACAGAGAATACAACTTATCCTACGGAAGAAAAGTATTTGAAAAAGATAGCACCATAGCCATTTTTGCAGGGGTTGGCTTAAAGTATCTTCAGGGACTGGCAATCATGGATATTCAAGCAAGTGATGGTAACCTTGAAGCTTTTTCAGCCATCACGCCATTTTTTGATATCGATTACGGAAATGCAGCAAATACAAATCCATCAACAATCCAGCAAGAAGGTTTTTTACCTAATGCAGTTGGACAAGGATTTGGCTATGACTTTGGAATCAATGTCTTACTGTTCAATAAACTAAAAATAGGCTTATCTTACGTCAATGGAGGAAGTATCACCTACGATGGAAATGTATATTCTGTGAGAGATACTTTGCTGTATGATACGGAGAGTGATGGTTTGGAGAACTACAATTTATTTCAATCGATCAGCGATTTCACAGGAGAAGACGGCCTATTGCAATGGGATGGTTTGGCTGAAAAAGAGGTGAAACTGCCATCAATGATTCGATTTGGCGCCAGTTACCGTATTGGAAAAATTGCTGAAATCGGATTTGATATGATCACACCTGGCAATGAAGTGCCTGGTAACCTTGAAAAAACCTTGATTGGTTTTGGAGGAAATATCAACCCAATTCCATGGCTGCAGCTTCAAGCAGGTTTCATGACAGGAGGAAATTATGATGCTCAAATCCCGGTTGGTTTTGTTGTGACACCGCCATCAGGAACCTACGAATTTGGCATTGCAAGTAGAGACGCCATCACGTTCTTCGCGAAAAATGGACCAACTTTATCCTTGTCATTCGGATTTATGAGATTTAGGTTTTAGTGGCAAACACTCTATCCAGGTTTCGCAGAACTCAGGTTGAACTGAATGAGGTCATTATTTACTGGATTTTTTTGATCGCGTTGTATCAGGTATGCCAAGTGGATATCCAAGCTCCGCCCAATTATTAATGACAGTCCGCAAACTATCGCGCATTAGTCTTTTTGGAGGCATAGGCATAGTGTCACAATTTATTCGGAACAACAGATCTTGATACCTTGTTTCTTCAACAACATCTGCATAATTGGCTAGACTAAGTTTGGCTGCTGCTTTCTTGTTGTAATGACATTTTGTGCAGTATCGCTCCATAATAGGCTGTATATCATTGTGATAACTTGGACTAGAAGGAGTTTCCACCCTCTTTTTTATGGAATTACTATTGTTTTCTGATTTACATGACATCATTGTTAAGAGACCTCCTGTTAGCAGAATTAAGATTTGGATGTTTTTCATAGGATCGAATGTAATCTCTCCATATAGACCTGCTCATAAAGCCATGTAAATTGGTGTAAATGGATGGTAAAAGAATGCTGTACGACCTGATAATTGTATTTATGAGTGGTAAGGTTTATGAACAATTGTGATTAACTTAGCAACTAAAGTCAGACATCATATTTTATGAAAGGCAAAAAAGTCCTTTTTTCACATTCTTACTTTTATCCGCTTGATCCAAAGCAATGGGAAAATAAAACCCCATATCCACCTCTGGCAACTATTTTAGCCGCCTCTTGCCTGAGACAATTACAATATGATGTGAGTTTGTTCGATACTAATCTGAGGCATGATATTTCCGGTCTGAAAGACATACTTGTTGACAACAACTACGATTATTTTGTGGTGTATGATGATGGCTTTAACTACCTCAGTAAAATGTGCCTCACCAATATGCGTGATGCTGCTAAAGAAATGATCAAATTGGCTTCCGGTTTGGGGATGAAAGTGGTGGTGTCAAGTTCAGATTCGACCGACCATTACGAACAATACATTGAAGCTGGTGCGGATGCCGTATTATTAGGAGAAGGGGAGAAGTCGCTTGAAGAAGTCCTGGCATTTTGGAATGAAGGCAAAGCACTCGACGAATCTTTGACAGGAATCGCTTTTAAGAAAGGACATGTAGCCATCAAAAATCCACGCAGACCCGTCATTAAGAATTTGGATGAACTGCCACTGCCTGCCTGGGATTTGGTAGATGTAGATGCCTATAAGACTATTTGGAATCAAGGTAAATATCCGTTTGCTTTGAATATTGCAACTACAAGAGGGTGCCCATTTAAGTGCAATTGGTGCGCGAAACCCATTTACGGACAACGTTACAATTCAAGAACGTCTCAACATGTGGTGGATGAAATTGATTTTTTGGTAAAAACCTATGGAGTCAATCGTTTCTGGATGTGTGATGATATTTTCGGACTCAAACCAGGCTGGGTGCAGGAGTTCAATAAAGAGCTTAAATCTCGACAGCTCAAAATTCAATACAAAATTCAGAGTCGGGCAGACCTCCTCATGGCAGATGATACCATTGATGTTCTGGCAGAAAGTGGCCTGTATGAAGTCTGGATTGGAGCAGAAAGCGGCTCTCAGAAGATTCTGGACGCAATGGACAAGGGCACTACACTCGAGCAGATTCAAAAGTCCACAAAACTCCTGCAAAGTAAAGGCGTGAAAGTAGCTTATTTTCTGCAGTTTGGTTATTTGGGAGAGACCAAAGAAGACATTTATCGAACCATTGAGATGCTCAAAAATAATCGTCCGGATGATATTGGGATTTCTGTGTCATATCCACTCCCGGAAACACCTTTTTATGATAAAGTAAAATCTGAATTAGGAGATAAAACGAATTGGACGGATTCGGATGAGTTAGCCATGATGTTTCAAGGAACTTTTAACACCGATTTCTACAAAACGCTACACAGATATGTCCATAAGTGGTTCAGAACAGTCCAGGGAAAAAAGGGGCTGTTGAATTTGCTAAAGTTCAAAGCACCCGATTACATGCAAAGAAGGTCTATGCTAGCACTTCCCGTTAATTGGTTTCAAAGTATCCGCTTCAAGCAGAAATTAAAACGTTTCGAAAACAATACGGTGCGCTAATGGCTGATAACTTTGGGCACATAGCACAATCCTACGATTCTACTTTTACAAACACCAGAACAGGACACTATCAAAGAAATCGGGTTTGGAAATACTTGTCTTCAGACTTGCCCAAAGGCTCTTCAAAAATTCTGGAGCTGAACTGTGGAACCGGAGAAGATGCCGTTCATTTATTGTCTTTGGGACACACGGTGACGGCAACGGATTTATCTTTAAAGATGGTTGAAGTTACCAGGCACAAACTAAAGCCTTTCAACAATGGCAATGCACAAGTCCTTGATTTAAACAATTTGAATGATTTGGATGTTCGCTTTGAGTATGTGTTTTCGAACTTTGGAGGACTCAATTGTCTCTCTCCCGGGCAAGTTCAAAATTTCTCTAAAACATTGAATTCCAGACTAGAGTCAAACGGCCGTTTCACAGCAGTAATAATGGGCAGAAAATGTTGGTGGGAACGGTTTTATTTTGGTTTGAAAAAAGACAAAACCTCAAAGAACAGACGTCTGTCAAAATCTGCAGTCTTGGCCAATGTAGAGGGGGTAGATGTGCCTACATGGTATTATTCTCCAAAGGAATTTGTGCAATTAATGGAACCTGAATTCAAACTGATTAACAAAAGGTCAATTGGCTTATTTGTACCACCGTCATACCTGGATAAAGCTTTTGAAAACAAACGGATTTTATTGAAAGTACTTTACTTTTTCGAGAAATTGTCTTGTGGAGCCCCATTCCTGGCAAACCGGGCAGATCATTTTTATCTTACTTTTGAGAAGAGATGAAAATCCTGCTCACACATGCCTATTTTATTTGTAACGATCCCGTCGAGCAAACCATCGTGAAACCATACCCACCTTTGGGTTTGTTGTATGTGTCGAGTTACCTCAAATCCAGAGGCTTTGACGTGAAAGTATTGGACTCTACTTTTATGACTGTTGGGGATTGGAAACAGGCCGTTGTAGATTTTCAGCCCGACATTTATTGTGCTTATGCCAACCTCATTACCAAACCACTGAATCTTGAATTATTGACATTTGTAAAGTCAAGATTTCCTGCTGTTACGGCCATTTCGGGAGGTCCGGATGTCACTTATAACGCGGAGAATTATCTAAAACATGGGTTCGATTACTTGGTCATTGGAGAAGGGGAACAAACTTGTGTAGAATTGTGTGAAGCCATTCAAAATAACAACTCAATTAAAGACATCACCGGAATCGCGTACCTTAAAAATGGGAATTTTGAGAAACATCCACCCAGAACGAAGATCAAGGACATGGATCGCATTCCCCTGCCGGATAGAGCAGCCATTAACTTTGAGCAGTACCTCTCTACCTGGGAAACCCATCATGGGGTTCGTATGGCAAACATCAGCACCCAAAGAGGTTGTCCGTATACCTGTAAATGGTGTAGTACTGCTGTTTATGGACAGAGTTATCGGAGACGACCAGCCAATTTAGTGGCAGATGAAATAGAGCTATTGATCAATCAATATAAGGTTACCGGACTATGGTTTGTAGATGATGTTTTCACGGTCAGTCATAAGTGGCTGGAAAGTTTGTATCATGAGTTTAAGACACGGAATCTGACCATCAACTTTGAGTGTATTTCCAGGGCAGAACGTTTGAATGATCAGGTTTTAACTCAGTTAAAAGAGATGGGCTGCACAAGAATTTGGATTGGCGCGGAAAGTGGCTCGCAAAGAATTATCAATGCCATGGATAGAAAGGTAGAAGTAGATACGGTGAGAAACATGATTAATGTGACTAAATCTTATGGCATTGAGGCGGGCACGTTCATTATGGTGGGGTATCCGGGCGAAACCATAGATGATATTAAGGAAACGGTGCATCATTTGAAAGTAGCTACCCCCGATCAATTGACCATCACAAAAGCCTATCCAATCAAAGGCACTGAATTGTATGGCGAAATAGAGTCAGACATTCTGACAAACTTGGACTGGTCCACGAGCACAGACCGTCAAATTGATTTTAAGCGGAATTATTCCCCAAAGTTCTATAAACACGCCATTCGCTATGTCGTAAATAGCCACTTGTCGTTTCAGGCCAGAGAGCAGAAAGCCAATTGGAAGTTTGTGAGGTCACTTGGTAAAGCAAAAATGTCCTACGTTTTAATGCATTTAAACAAATGACAGATAGATTTGATACCTTCCCACTGATAAACGGTGTCAGAAGACTCAATGGGTCGGCACACCCTTTTGAAGCCTTGTATTTATATGTTCGTGAGAAAGAGAATCGTGTATTAAACGATCAACAGGTCGCTCAACTTCCGGCAATCGAAAAAGACCATGAGCATGCTAAAGAGTGGGCTAAACGCAGTGAAACAGCTCATCGGTTTTTAGAATACCTCAAGTCTAAAGAAACGGGCTTAAGGATTTTAGACATTGGTTGTGGGAACGCTTGGTTTTCAAACAAAATGGCGAATCAGGGACATGAAGTGATGGCTCAAGACTTAAATTTGTATGAATTGGAGCAGGGAAGACGCGTATTTCAAAACGACCAACTTCATTTCATTTATGCGCATGAATTAGATGCAATCCTGGAAAATGACCGGTTCGATATGATTACCTTCAATGCAAGTTTTCAATATTTTGGACACGGAAAACAGCTGTTGGAAACCTTGAAATCTCATTTGACGGAACGCGGGGAACTTCATATTTTGGACACACCATTTTATCAGGGAGAAAGAGAAAAGCAACAAGCTAAGTCCAGAACTGAGATGTACTACCAAAACATGAATTGTCCTGAATTGGCACAATTCTATCACCATTATGCTTTAGACGACTTGGTAGAACATGAGATTTTATACAAACCGAAATTCTCCAGATTGTCTAGATTATTTGGAAAAACGGTGTCACCTTTTTGCTGGATTAAGATCGTCAATGATTAATCTGTATAAGGATCCATTATTGATTTGGGCTGGTGTCCCTGCTTGATTCTCTCTTACTCAACGATCATAAAGAGTTTTATATTGATCGACCATAACAGACGCCGGATAATGAGTTTCTGATACATGCACCAATTCTTTATTCAACAACTCATTTAATTTGTCTATTGCCTCATCTTCTGATGAATATATGTGCCAGGTATTCCCCGTTTTAGCAATGCCCGTTTCCTTTGAGACTACGTGCATGCCATGTGCCAGCGCTTCAACATATACCATCCCAAAACTTTCATATTGCGATGGGTGAAGCAAAATTTTACTCTTAGCCATTAAATCATACACCGAATTTCGAGGGATCATTCCGGTCAGTTCAATGTTTTCACTGAGTTGATTACTTTGTATCAGGTCTTGAATGGTCTTCAAATCTTCACCATCTCCAATAAGTTTAACGGTGAGATTTGGAATGCTTTTCGTCAACTGTCCAACTATTTGGATAAATGACGCATAGTTTTTGTTTTTCGTAAAATTTCCAACGCCCAAAATGTCAATGGTTTTTTCCGAAATAGAGTGAACGGCCTCAGTGTGGAGTCCCATTGGAATCAGTTTACTCATAACTCCATAGTTGTCGGACAATAGTTGTTTCTGAATCTGACTCGAGCAGACATAAGTACAGGTATTCGATTTAAAGTATTTCAGGTATTTATTCCCTGGTTTTACTTCTTGTCCACCACCTGAAGCAATCAGAGGTAGTTTTAAAGACTTACTCATTTTTGATGCCACGAAAAAAGCTTCATGCAACCAAAAACTGTGAATCACATCAATTGGCGTGCTTGCATGAATGCTTTTCACCAGTTTGAGGGTGTTCCTCCAGTGAATGATCTTTTTTCCCAATCCCAGCCCAGAGGCATCCAGAGAATGAACGGTCATTCCATGCCATGTATACACGGCTTTTTTGTACGGATATTGGAGCGCAATGATGGTGAAAATGGTCTCAGGATACATGGACTTAAATTCCAATAAATAGTCCTGAACGGCACTCAAACAAGTGGTGTCAGATTCATCCCTTGCAAATCCCGGGCAAACAATCAGTATATGAGAATGATTTGGGTTCAAACACTGCAAATGTAAGTATTAAACAAGTGAATAATATAGCTTACCTTTGGTCATAATGGCGTTTGCACTTCAATCGAAAGCTAGAGCACTTAACATCAAATTGGCTCCATCTAAGTTGTATTACGGCCCAAGGTGGATTGTGCTGGGCGTTAACAATGTTTGCAATTTGCACTGTAAAATGTGTGATGTGGGAACCAAGAATACCACCACCAACTTTGCACAAAATTTAGTTGGTACCCACCCCATGAATATGCCATTGGACTTGTTCAAAACCATCATAGATCAAACCAAAGCGTATGCTCCCAATGCAAAAATTGGCTACGCTTTTACAGAACCATTGGTCTATCCACATTTACTGGAGAGCCTGGAGTATGCGGATGGTCAAAATATGTTTACCGCTGTTACAACCAATGCCCTAAATCTCAAAAAACACGCGGATAATTTGAGTAAGGTAGGACTGGATGAATTGTACATTTCTCTTGATGGTTTGCAGGAAACGCATAATTTCATAAGGGGACATAAGTCGTCTTTCCAAAGGGCCATCGAAGGGATTGAAGCTGTTTTGAAGACCAGAAATGCGCCAAAAATCGGGATTTATTGTGTGGTTACAAATTGGAATCAAGATGAGCTGGGGGCTTTTGCCGAATATTTTCAGCAATTTCCGCTTAAAGAGTTGGCATTTATGCATGCTAATTTCACATCTCAAACCATTGCTGATGAGCATAACAAATTGTGGTTCGACAAGTATCCGGCAACTGTATCCAATTTGGATGAGTTTAATCCCGAAACATATGACTTGGATAAGCTCTGGTCGGAAATCGAAAAAGTGAAGCGAATCAAGTCTGGATTTCCAATTCATTTTGCACCTGAGCTCCACGATAAATCGCTTTTAAATACTTTTTACAAGCATCCGGAAGTCTTTATTGGAAAAGGCTGCTCAGATGTGTTTAACAATCTTATGATTAAATCTGATGGCAGTGTCATTCCGGCCCATGGTCGTTGTTACAATCTCAAAGTGGGCAATATTTATGAGCAATCTTTAAAAGATATCTGGAATTCAACAAGCTTCTCCGAGTTCAGAAAAGACCTCAGAAAATCGGGGGGGTATTTACCAGCTTGCAGCAGATGTTGCAGTGCTTTTTAGTTTGGCAAACCACATTGCGTATATTTGAATTGATAATTGAAAGCTTCCAAAGCCATACTATTTAATCCTAAAAGTGCAGATCATAAGCACAGGATACCCAATTCAATTCTTCAGGTAGGGGCTTCTATCCATGGAAAGTACGACTATGAATTTGTAGATGGCAATAAAGAAAAAGACCCTTGGAAGCGCATTCAAGAGTACCTGGACACTGGCGAGTTTGCCTTTTTTGGGTGTACAGTCATGCCGGGTCCTCAATTAAAACAAGCCATTCCAATTACCAGGAAGGTTAAGGAGATGTTTCCTCAGGTAACCATAGTTTGGGGAGGCTATTTTGCAGGTAATCAGTACAAAGTTGCCCTTAATTCCGGCTGGGTTGATGTGGTAATAAAAGGTCCTGGAGATACGGCATTTCCAAATTTAATTGAAGCCGTATTGGATGAAAAGGATGATTGGTCGCACATTAAGAATTTGATCTATAAAAGGGGTGGAGAATTCGTGTTCACAGCGAAGGAACAATTACCTGATATGGACAATTTACCCAACTTTCCCTATCAAAAACTGGATGAGAAATATCCCTTGAGAAACTATCTGGGAAAAACTTTTCTCGGGAATAAAACATTGTCTTACCATTCAAGTTTTGGATGCCCGTTCACCTGCTCCTTCTGTGCGGTGGTCCCCTTGTATAATGCCCGTTGGAAAGGCATGTCCGCGGAAAGAATTATGAAGGATGTGGATTGGTTCATAGACCAGTATGGGATTGATGCGATTGAGTTCCACGACAACAATTTTTTCACCTCCAGAAAACGGGTGGTGGAGTTTTCTAAATTGATGCTCAACAAGGGAGTCAGTTGGTGGGGAGAGGGGAGAATTGATACCATCAATAAATATTCGGATGAGGATTTAATTTTGATGTGTGATGCAGGCTTAAAGATGATTTTTCTTGGAGCTGAGACTGGCAATGATGAGGTGTTGGCTCAAATGGATAAAGGGGGTACACAGTCAGGAGCACAGATCAAAAGTTTTGCTGCCCGAATGAAGACCATTGGCATTGTGCCGGAATATTCTTTTGTGCTTGGAATGCCGGCAGAAACTGAGGAAAAGGTTTGGGAGCAACTCGAATTTGACATCAGTTTTATAAAGGAGATTAAAAAGATTAATCCTGAGACGGAAATCATCATATACCTATACAGTCCGGTGCCAACTGAAGGCTCAGAATTGTATGATCAAATTAGGTCTCAGGGCTTTTCATTTCCGGAAAAATTAGAAGATTGGTTGTCTCCGTCATGGGAGAATTTTGACAAACGCAAGAATCCGCTAACCCCTTGGTTAACCTCAAAAATGGTGGATAGAATCAGTGATTTTGAGACTGTTCTGAATGGTTTTTACCCAACTGCTTCCGATTTCAGAATTAAAGGTTTCAAAAAAGGGCTGATGAGAAGTGTATCTTCTCTTAGATATAAAACTGGTTTTTACAGATATCCCTACGAGATTAAAGCCATGCATAAGTTGTGGAAATATCGTCAGCCGGAAATTGAAGGATTTTATGCGGAATAATGAGACAAGTACTCAAGCGCATATCGGCACCCATTCTTAGAAAATTCTTCAAGAGCTACCTTAATAGACCCACTACATACACTTATGGAGACATTTCCATTGTCGTTGAGAAAGGCGTATTTCATCCCAAGTTCTTTTTTAGCACGCGGATTTTACTGAATTTCTTGAAAAAACAGACATTAAGTGGTAAACGAATACTTGAGTTAGGAGCGGGCAGTGGTATGATCTCATTTTATTGTGAGCAACAAGGTGCCATAGTGACCGCTTCAGACATCAGTCAAACTGTGATCAAAGGACTGCATGCAAACGCGGATAAATTGCAATCATCGGTAGAAATTGTGGAGAGCGATTTATTTGAGAACCTGATGGACCATCAATTTGACTGCATCATTATCAATCCGCCCTATTATCCCGAAAACCCTCAGAACGAATCAGAAAAAGCCTGGTTTTGTGGTGCTCAGTTCGATTACTTTCACAAACTTTTTTCACAGTTGGAGACCAGAAAAGAACCCGGCGTTGTTTGGATGATTTTATCTGAAGACTGTAAGTTAGATGACATCAAATCCATTGCTGCGAAACACGACATTGTATTAGAGCTTATTGAAACTGATAAGAATTGGGCTGAAAAGAATTTTATTTTTCAGTTGAAGTTTCTGCCCGCAGCGACTCAATAATCATGTCAAAAATCCCTGGATTTAATTGGGGTTCCAAATAAGGCTCAAAGGCAAAATGTACACCCTGCATAAATTGTTGTCGATCCAGTTCCTCAGGAAGTGCATCAAGACAAGTATGAATCTGTTGAATTTTGGAGGCCACCTCTGGGTGTGTAGGATCAATGTCCTGGAATAAAGCAGATGCAATTCCCCAGCCACAACCTTTATACAATTGGTCCTGATTCTCGTTTGAATTTTCTACGATCTCGTAAAGTTTATCAGGGTCGTGCCCGAATTTAAAGCCAAGAACCCAGCCCACAACGGTTTTGTCTTTTTGAGGCTCCGGAAAGGTCTTGAAAAGGAAAACTGTAGAAATTATTCCTGCAACAATCGCACCCACGGACAGAATAGTCCCCCATTTAATTTGGGAGAATCCCCAAAAAGAGAGGGCAGCAATTAGCGGAAAAATGTAGGTTAAATGCCGATATAAGACATAATTAGAAATCAAAGGTTCATCAAAGTAAAAAGGGCTGATTGAATAGAGGCAAACGAAAGAAAAGATCAATAATAAACCAGAAAAAATATGGGCATTCTCCGTGTGCCTTTTCGATTTAGCCACAAAGAAAATGGACAGCAGGATACCTCCAATAAGTATCATTGAAGCAATTCGAGAGAGTTTAATTAAGCTGGATTTAGCCTCCGGATTGGCTACCAAAGAGTCGCTAAATGGTCCTGTCCAAAATTCATAAAGGTGAGCCCAGGTATCTGTTTCTGACAGTGAAAAAGATTCTCCTCTTATAGAAACAATGCCGAATTCATGCAGATGAAAGCCAGCATCAGCAAAATATCTGACAGAAATATGTAGCGTCAGAATGGCCAGAAAACCACCCAAGGCATAGAGTATTGGACGACTCCCTTTTTTAGAAATTATGAGGTGCAAAATGAAAATGGGAAATAAGATTACGTTACTATATGAAAACCACAATGCTAATCCGAGAAATGCACCACACCACCGCTCATATTTTGGATTGGATGATGGGCGCCAAATTAAATACATCAGGATAAAAGGGAAGCATGAGGAAATACTATGCAAACCAAAATTGATGGTTCCAAATGGAATGATGGCAGGTGTAGAAAAAACTGTAAATGCAGCAAAAAGGTAAAAAACGGGTCTCTTAAACAACTTAAAAACAACGTAAAGCTGAATCAATCTTGATATTAAGTCAAAAATAACGGCACTGATCACCAATGAATTAAAATCAGTAAAGAGTTTTGCAAACCGACCAACTAATGACATAAGTATGCTACCGCCTTCATGCGGGTAGTGAATCATGGTGTCATAAGCCACGCCAGTATTGGAGAGCACCATTTCCCAGGCTACATGATCCGCTGCACCTTCCCAGGGGGTGTGCATCACTCCAAAAGCAATTCTAACCGCACTTCCCAGAATGGCAAATAAAAAAATCAGTTGGTTCGCCTTCAGGAATTTCAATAAACCTGAGTTTGAATTTAAGTTCAATATTGAGCGAGTCGAATTCAAAGTGCTTTCGGACTTAAAATAAAGAATATATCATAGGAGCCAATACCGACCCTTCACCAAGAATGACAAGTAAACCAAGAAGTACGAATACCACAACAATAGGAACGAGCCAATACTTTTTACGTTGCATTAAAAATTGCCAGAGTTGTTTGACGGTTTCCAGTTTACTCACCTAGTACATTTTTTCTAAGTCAATATTACTGGATTTTTTTGTGATCCACCCGCTTGTGTTTTTCTTTTTAATGAAAAGGGAAACAGGTGTGATGAGAAGGAAGTAAATCAACGAGATGATCAACGTTCCAATAAAGTCTCCAATGACTTGTCCGAGCAACATCCATATGTACAGAATACTTCTTAGGATTGAAGGGATAGTAAGTGCAAATAGGATTGGGAGACTAGAAAGTGTTAAAAACAGATTTCTTGAATCATGGTTCCAGCCATACAGGTAAGTAGCTAACAGAGCCACCACTGTTAACAGACACCCCATTTGTCTTTGTTTTCTCTTCTCTTTGGAGAATCGCAGTGCTGTTTGATGAACTTTAATCCAATACATATTGCATAGGTTTATATTGTTGTGTGCGGTCCAGATTGTCTTGTTTATAGACCAGGTAATTGCCGATCACCAATAAGTCCATGTCGGTATTAAAAAAGCATTGGACCGCATCTGCGGGACTTCCTACAATGGGCTCTCCTCTCACATTGAATGACGTATTAATGAGCACAGGGACGGAAGATAGCTTGTTGAAGGCACTGATCAGTTTATATAGCTGGAAATTTTCGTTTTTGTTCACTGTTTGAATTCTTGCAGATCCATCCACATGCACGCAAGCTGGGATGAGGTGCTTTTTCCTACATTGATGTGTATAAAGCATCCAGGATGAGGGACTGGTTATCTCAAACCAATCTTCCGCGCATTCTTCCAGAACAACCGGTGCAAATGGTCTGAAGCTTTCCCTTTTTTTGATGGCCATGTTGAGGTGTGATTGCATGTCTTCAAAACAAGGGCTGGCCAAAATTGACCGGTTCCCTAAAGCCCGTGGTCCCCATTCATCTCTTCCTTGAAACCAACCTACTACAGCTTTGCTGTTCAAATGCTGTGCGACCAGTTTAAATAGGTCATCATTGTTGTGTTTATTGAATCTTAAGCCATTCAAGGCATGTTCAATTTCCTTGTCATCAAAACTCTGACCTAAATAAGGTGAGAAATTCGAAAGGGTAGTGGTGTCTTCAGTTTTTAGTTGGTGCCATGTCAAAAGTGCAGCTCCAAGTGCGCCTCCTGCATCTCCACAAGCTGGTTGAATCCAATAGTCTTTAAATAATCCCGATTTTTTTAAGGTGCCATTGGCAGTGCAATTCAGGGCAACTCCTCCCGACAAACAAAGGTGTTCAGCATCTGTTTCTGATTTGACATGTTCCGCCATTTTTAAAATGATCTCTTCAACAACCGCTTGAATAGAAGCGGCCACATCAGCGTAAAATTGATCTAAATCAGACTCAACTATTTTAGCCGGTCTGCCAAACAAATCACAGAATTTTTGATTAATCATTTTAAGCCCCCTGTGAAAACTAAAGTAAGACATGTCAAGTTCAATGCTGCCGTCCGCATGAATATCTACAAGATGGGTCTTGATTAAATCAGAAAATGAAGGCGTGCCATATGGGGCCAGTCCCATCAATTTATACTCACCTGAATTTACTTTGAAACCGCAGTATTGTGTGAAGGCAGAATAAAGCAGACCAACCGAATGAGGAAAGTGCTGCTCACAAAGCACCTTAAGCTGCTTGTCTTTATACATGCCATAGGAGGCTGTAGCCCATTCTCCGACTCCGTCAATGGTCAAAAAAGCAGATTGTTTGAATGGAGATGTGTAGCAGGCAGATGCCGCATGTGACAAATGATGCTCAGAAAAGTAAATAGGTCCTTTGAATCCCGTTGCTTTTTTTATTTGAGATGGCACCCAGAGCTTTTCTCTGGTCCAGGACTTAATAGCCTTAATGAAAGGACGAATCGCCCAGGGAGCATTGGCTACGTATGTGTCCAAAATGCGTTCAAATTTGAGCAAAGGTTTTTCGTAATATGCAATGCAGTGCAAGTCACCAATATCAATGTGTGCTGTTTCCAGGCAAAATTTAATGGCCTGTTCCGGAAATCTGGCATCATGCTTTTGTCTGCTCAAACGTTCTTCTTGAATGGCGCAGATGACCTGACCATCTTTTAATAGAACCGCTGCAGAATCATGATAGAAAGCTGAAATTCCCAGTATGTAGCACGGAGACTTCATTCAATGTAAGGCTTGATTATCGGGGCAAAAAAATGATGAAGAACCTTATGACCGTTGGCATTGAGATGTGGATCGTTGGCATAGTAGAGTGGTTTCTCAACCAAATCATGTTTTCTCAGTGAAGGTAATGGATTAATAAAGGTGATGTCGTCATCGGAAAAGTGGCTTCTCAATTGAGCAAGCAGATCGTATTCTGCGGTCATATATGAAGATTTGTCCGGAAATTTTGCTCCCAGACTCTGATATTGTTCAAAATAATGGTCATTCACCTGAGTGCAATGCGGAATCATCAAAACAACTAGCGGGCAAGTTTTTGGAGTGACGGACCTGAGGTATTCAATGCCTTCAAGCAGTTTTTGGATTCGCCTGTCATAGTCTTCTAAGGCGCGAACACTCTTATCAAGGTATTTAGAATCAGATTTGAGATACAGTTTGGTTCTTGAGGAATATTTGTCCACAGAGAAACTGGCTTCATTTTTAGGATCATGAGCATTATCAATGTCGCTTGCAGCCGCATGACTTAATTGCCCAAGTTTATGATTAAGGTGAGCAACAACTCTGAACCGATCACTGAGCCACCAATAGAGGTTTCTCATTGGATTGAGTTTCGCCCAGTTAATCGGGTGGTGGATATCGATTAAATCATTGCCCAAATACATTTGGTAGATCACCATCTGAGGGTGCACTTTTTCAATTCTTGATTTTGCTATGATCCTGGTTTGCATGATTCCAGTTCCCGGCACGGCAGCATTGTATATGCAGGTTTCCGGATGGGTTTCTCTTAATAAATTGACATATGATTCTTGCTGAGCGCTGAAAGAATCACCAAAAACCAAAATACGCTTTTGGCAGTCGGATGGCATATTTTGATTGAGTGCATTGAACTCAGTTTTATAGAAATCAATCCATTGATAACGATAGGCAATTTCCATTAAGCAAAGAACCGATAAGCTCACCACAAAAACGTAGTTCAGCGTTTTTAGAATGTGTTTGCCAATTTTCTTCAATCTTAATTATTTGTGGTTGAAAATACTCAAATTTGGCGCACTTTATCGATTGTTTTGTCAGTTAGAACGGAAAGCTGGTGCTTCAAATTGGGGATTGTGTCATTGAGATTTGCTTTTGACAGTTGTTTTGCTACCTTTGGGAGTTCAGAACTAACTAGAATAAATGGCAGTAACCAAAGGCACTTTGCTGAAAAAAGCAATCGATCACATAAAGAAAACTAAAGCTAACACCATTAAAGCTGATACGGCGGGCTATACTAAGCCAGATAAGATCAAAGTAACAGGTTTTAACAAATCACTTTTTCCGGATGCAGAAGCTCACTATGATGACAGAGTGGATTTGTATTGTGTGGAACCAAAAATGATCAAAAATGATCTTCCTGACAGCATTGGTCGTTGGATTTTTATGAGCATAGAAGCCAGAAAATTTGGTGGTAACTTATACATTGTAATTCCCGAAGGACATAAGGACAAGTATCAAGCTATATTGACTCAAAAGAGCATCAGTGCTGAAGTGATGCCTGTAAAGGTGTAACCCACTTATATTATTACCATTTTAATGGCAGCTTTTCTCTGGAGGAGCTGGTTTGCCTTCTTCCGCATCTTCTTCCACGCCAATTGTCATGGTGTCTTTATGAGGACTGATATATGGAATGTCTAGTCCCAATCCCCTTACAATGAATAGCAGGCCCACGATTGTGGTAGCGATCGGCATCAACAAACGTGTATTGATTTTAAGCTTTTTTGACAATACCTGTCCGAAAAGTGGGAGTAAAATCATGATGGGCACTGTTCCCAGTCCAAATAACATCATGTAGGTCATACCACCAACCAGACTCCCTGTAATAACGGCTCCGGCCACAGCAACATAGACCAGACCACATGGGAGAAGTCCATTCATAGCACCCAACAGAAAATAACCACCAAAATTTTGAGTTTTAAGAAGAGATTTAATCTGTCCCCTCAACCAATTCATGAATTTTGAATTGGTCAAAGTTCCTTTTAGTTTACTAGAGAGTAAAAATGGAGTGATCACCGACACAATCATTACAATGCCCATAGTAATGGAAATCTGTTGATGAATTTTGGTGAGGACTATAGCGTGCCCTATCAAACCAAAAATCAATCCGATGACAGTGTACGTAAAAATTCGCCCCATATTGTACATGCCAACCGCCAGTATTTTCTTTCCCATACTGTATTGATGTAGAGGCAGTATGAGGGTAATAGGACCGCACATTCCCATACAATGGAAATTGCCCAGTAAACCCAATATGACAGCAGATAGGTACATTATTTAACTGTGATGCCCTGTTCAAAGTAATAGGTGTTGCCAGCTACGTCACAGGTGATTTTGATTTCGTATTGCCCGGATTTTATCTTGTCTTTTGGAATAGATAATTGTTTGCTATTGGCGGGAATGGACAATTTGAGGTCCAGATCGGCATTGTTTGGTCTAAATAAGTGCATCTCACCGCTTACGCCTTCGGTAAAGTCAGTTGGAAAAGCAATGTCTATAAAATCATCTGATTGTTCAACAACAAAAGTCCCTTCCAAATTGGCCGTATTGGCTTTGGCATCAATACGATCCTGGTAGGCTATTTCCTGTTCATAGTAGTCTTCGCTAAATCGGAATTGATACTGTGTGAGCTAATTACCATAAATAGAATAAAACTCATAAAACAGGCAAGTGCCACCGCTAATTTTTGTCCCCAGTTCATAATCTATAATATTGGTCCAATAAAATCGACTTCTACATCATCTATTTTTTCTCCTTCAGAGTAGACGCCTACGTTAATATATTCTTTTTCTTTTCCTATGTCAGATCGATTGACAATCAGCATAAATTTCCCTTTAAATTCAGTGTCCTTTTCGAGTACCCAGCCTTTATTAATATGTACAAGCTCGGCCCTGCTGTCCTCAACTTTTAGTTCAATTCTTTGTTCTTCTCCAGTTTTATTGATGATGGAGATGTTATAGAGATTGGATATACGTCCATCAGTTGTTTTGGCATAGTCCGTTCCTCTTACCCTCCAAACTGTAATATCTAAAGGAGATCTTGTGAAAATGATGGCCGTCACAAGAATGGTAAGAATGGTAAGAACTACGGAGTAGGCTTTGGCTTTTGTGGTAAATCTGAATTTTTTCTTAGTCTCGATAGATTCTTCGGAAGCGTAGCGAATCAAGCCGGGTTCTTTTCCAATGCTCTCCATGATGTGATCACATTCGTCTATACAAGCGGTA
>JAUILH010000062.1 GCA_030433115.1 Bacteroidia bacterium
CATGATGCCTTCTTATGTGAATATTGGCGCCTATGTCGACAGCGGCACCATGGTGGATACCTGGGCAACTGTTGGATCTTGTGCACAAATTGGTAAGAACGTTCACTTGTCTGGTGGTGTTGGAATTGGAGGGGTACTTGAACCACTTCAGGCTTCTCCAGTAATTATTGAGGACAATGCGTTTATTGGGTCGAGATGCATTGTTGTTGAGGGAGTTCGCGTAGGATCTGAAGCAGTGCTTGGCGCCAATGTAGTTTTAACCAAATCAACTAAAATCATTGATGTCAGTGGTTCTGAAGCTGTGGAATACAGAGGTCATGTTCCACCAAGATCTGTTGTGATCCCCGGAACCTTGCCTAAAGAATTTCCTGCCGGCACCTACAATGTTCCTTGTGCGCTTATCATTGGACAAAGAAAAGCGAGTACAGACAAAAAGACCTCATTAAATGATTGTTTAAGGGAGTTTGACGTTGCCGTTTAATGCGAATTTTAATCATACAAACTGCATTTATTGGTGATGTCATTCTGGCCACTGGCATAGTTGAGAAAATCAAAGAATGCCATCCTGAAGCAGAGATTCATTTTATCCTGAGAAAAGGCAATGAGGGTTTACTAAAAGATCACCCACATATTTCAAATGTCCATATCTGGAGAAAAAAAGAAGGTAAGTACAAGCAGCTGTTCAAATTAATCCGGGCGCTGAAGAAAATTCGATTCGATAAACTTATCTGCTTACAACGATTCGGCGCGATGGGCTATTTGTCCTGGCGATTAAAGGCAATGGAAAAAATTGGTTTTGATAAAAATCCTTTTTCATTCTCATTTCACAAAAAAGTAATACATGAGATTGGCAACGGTAGGCATGAAACAGACAGGAATCATCAATTAATTGCACACTTCACTAATCAGGAAGCCGCTAAGCCAAAGCTATATCCATCCTCTTCTGACTTTGAGGCAATCAAGCAATACCAAGCTCCTTTCATTGTTGTCGCACCCAATTCGGTTTGGTTTACCAAAGAAGTCCCAAAATCTGTATGGCTGGATTTTATGAATAGAAATGACAGTACTACCATCTACTTAATTGGCAGTCCGACTGATCAACCATCATGTGAAGCACTTATCAAAGAGAGTAATCATACTAAGTGTTTCAACCTGGCCGGCCAACTTAACTTACTTCAATCCGCCGCTCTTATTGCCAAAGCCGACATGACCTACACATGCGATTCTGCCCCCATGCATTTGGCATCTGCCATGAACGCACCAATCACCGCCATTTTTTGTTCCACCACACCAAAATTTGGATTTGGTCCATTGTCCGAAAACTCCAGAACCATTGAAACAACGGAGTCTCTGGACTGTAAACCATGCGGGCTTCATGGGTTCAAGACCTGCCCCAAATCACATTTCAAATGTGGTAAAACCCTAAAAATCAAATAGGTAACCAAATTACCTTAAAAACGTTAAATCGACAAAATCTTTCAACTCATCGATCAATAAGAACCATTAATCTCATTCTTGTTACCTTTGCGGGAATTTTTGCTGCTTGAAATTTGTTCTGCTCATATTAATTGCACTGTTGAGCCATGCCGGTGTCGCCCAAACTTCAGATTCTCTGAATCAAAGGATAGACAATGCCATTCAGAATCTTCAAACTGTTTGGACTCAAAATAATGCCTTTGCTGTTAAAGGAGACACGGTAAACGACAGGCTTCTTCACAGCTTACTTAATTACCAGGTTGAGAACACCAATCAAAGTGATGTTTATGCCAACCAACTCAACAGATTGAAAGCTCAATTATACCACAAAGATTGGGGACTTAGAGCAGGCGTTGGATATTTGGAAAATTTAGATCCAGCACCAGATGATGACAACCTTTTTTACTTCAGAAGAATTCAGGCAGGTTTAACCTGGGACATCCTGAAAAGTGGATTTGTATCGCACAGATATAAAGAAAAGGTTTTGACAGCTGAAGCTGACTTATATGCACAAGAACTGTCCAGAGATAAAAAACGTGAAGACTATTTGAGCAGGTGGCATTCGGTCATATTCATGTTCAACCAAATCAAGGTAGACATCTTAAACAATCGACAGAATATCGTAAGCACGCAATTGGATTATGCCAGAGAATTTCACCGAACTAAACTGTTAAAGAAAGAGGAACTCATAGCCATTGAAGCAAAAATGGCTGAAATAGGTGCTATGTTTAACATCTATGAGACTTATAACGACCAACTGCCTCCTGATTACCCGACTGTGGTAAGTTACGCCGATAATATTCCTGTATTTGACATAAACTATGGCCTATTATTGAATGACTTTAAACAATACGCATCCGACACAGTTTTGCGGCTTACTAGTGACATGTTAAAGTACCAGACTAGTGTGATTCATGACATTCAACTTAGAACTTTTTTAAGATACAATTGGTACGACATTGTAAATACAGCCATTGGAAATCGATCGTTCTTTTCATTCGGGCTCAATGCCTCTATTCCCATTCCATTTAACCACAAATTAAAACAAGACATTGCCCGAACTCAATTCGAGCTGGACAAGTTCAAAGGCGAAGAAGCACTGAACGACATTCAAAAAGATTTGATTAATGATGCCTACGAGTATCGCTACAAACTCAAGCAATACGTTAATTTTTACGAAAAGAGGACAAAATTCCTGGAACTGCTCAGACAAGAAAGTGTGTTATTGAAACTCGATCCACTTGACTTCAATCCGATTAAAGCATTGGGCTTAATAGACGACATTTTAAAAATTGACATAGAACTGGTGGAGCTTAACCAAAACATGTACTTGAAAATATTGAAACTCTATACCAAACTGCCCTATATTAAATCAAGAGAATTGGTAAAGCCTTTCGAAATGCCAGACTCGGAGCACAGAGAAAATGACATTAACCGATCATTTTATGTGTGGTCTTCTTCCATTAAAAAGTACTCGTCGGAATTCATCACAGAGTACCTTAAATATAATGATGCTGATGAACTGGTGGTTTCGATCAATAAAGACACGAACTTAGACTCTTCAAGACGAGCACTTTTTGACGCACTGGAGCAACAGAAGTACACAGTTCATTTGATGATAGGTCGAAATAAACTGATTCATGAAGGCAACATGACAGGCTATCTCAATGAATTGGGACTAGACTCAATCAACTGTTCTGGCATTCATTTAGATATTGAACCACACACCTTTGATGATTGGTCTGAGAACAAAGTTGACTACCTCAAAAAATACCAGGAATTACTTGATGAAACCATTCAATTTGCCGCAAAAGGTAACAAGACGGTAAGTATTTCCGTACCACTGCACTATCCCGAACAGGAGATGCAAACAATTATCTCCAAAGTGGACAAGGTTTATTTTATGTGCTATGAGAATGTGAAAACAGATTTTATTGTGCGAAAACTGAGTCCATACGCGGGTATGGCGGATAAATTATGTATTGCTTTGAGGACGGAGGATTTTAAATCGCGCATAGAAATGGAACAAAAATTTGACGACATCAGATCTCAAATTGGTGTCAGTGCATTTTGCTTGCATGATTTAGAATCTGTTTATCAATTGGACCTTAAAAATGTGAACCAGCGACGGCATGAAGAGCATTAATTTTAAGCGACAAGAATCTGTGCTCAGATATACTGACGAGCAAAAGAACGGTAAGAAGAAAATCAACTGGGACCGGATCATCTATTTCCTCATTTTAGGTTTGGTTATCTTCTTTTTAATTCGGTGGATCGTTTTAAACACCTTGTATATAGAAGCAGATGGTCAGGTAATTTTTGAGAGTCGAAAAATTCAAAATGTGGACGATTCAAGGATTATTGAGTTTAAAGTGGAAGAAGGCGATGAAGTTGAAGCCGGTGACACTTTGTTCAGCTACATCAATGATGAAGATGAAAAAAATGCGGATGCGGCTGGCGGATATGGCCACTCAAACAATTCTTCCAGCCTCAGCGTTGGAGACATTACCATCAATAAAGTCAAGTCTCCGGATTGGATCGACAAAGAGATTTTTGCCACAAAAAAACAAATGGCTCTCAACAACAGTCAAATCAGGGAAAATCAAAAACTCATTAACTCGTTCAGTGCTAACATCAGTCGACTCGAACAAGAAGTGGTACTAGACGTGATTCCTAAATCCAGACTCGACGATATTTACATGTCAATAGAACGTTTGGAAGCAGACATCACACAACAACAATCTGAAAATGCCTATTTTAATACATATCTGGCAGAACTAGAGAAACTCAAAGCATTGCAAGATGCAGAACCCAAAGACGACAACAAAGGCATCAACTTATCTTCAGATAGCAATTCAAGTTCAGGAAATGGGGACGACGAAGAGGAATTAAGATATTTTGTAAGCCCTATTCAAGGTACCATAACCCGAATTTTCTTTGAGAACTATGAAGTAGCGCTTAAATCGGATGTCATTATGTCGATCCACAAGCCTGAAAACATAAAAATTAAGGCTTATGTGAGTCAGGAAGATATTGACGAGTTCAGAATTGGGGATGAGGTTGAAATTATATTTCCAGACGACACTAAAAGCACAGGCTACATTGAGAAATTTCACTTCACAACAAGTCGACTGCCTGAAGAATTTCAAAAAAAATATGAGCCCACAACCCGATCTATTTTGGTAGATGTGGTGCCTACGAGTCCTGCTGCCTCAAAAAAATGGCAGGCTTATTACAAAATTGCAGTGGTCATCAGAAAATCTAAATATTGATATGAGTAAAGATTTGACATCAAAACCTTTATTCGGTGAGAATTTCGTTGAGCACGACGGGTACCGTTACTACATCATGAAAGATCATGACATGGTAAACCTGAGCGAGCTCATTGCATATGACGCCATCATTATTGAAGGAACTTCTGCCAAACTCATTGAGGAAAGGGTAAGCAATATTAGAAAAAATCTAAATCAGGCGTTCTTCTTGATACCGGTTTTCGTTCTCAAAGGTAATTTCAGCCTCCCAATTTATGTGGAAGAGCTCATTGATGGCAGCATTTTCTCCATAGATCAGGTAAATCTGGTGACACCTATTGTGCATAAAATTCATCTGAGAAACAATGAAGTCACGATCAATACTGCGTTGTCTTATGAAGCTCAATTGATCAGCAAAACCCTGACCTACATGTATTCAAGAGAGCTGAATCAATTGAACGCCCAGCTCCACCCTAATTCAGGAATTGGATTCACTTTCCCCATTCTCTCTGTGAATTTCGAACCAAAAGAAGAATTCAGAGTCCTGGAAATTCTGGAGATCGCTGAAAAAGAAGGTGTACTTATTTCAGAATTCCATGACAGAACGCATCTCTGCAGCCAGTGTCACACAGGTTTTTTAGCCTACCGAGAGTGTTGCCCAAAATGTGGATCTGCCAACAGTGAGTCTCAGGATATCATTCACCATTTTGTATGTGGATTTGTAGGACCGATCAGTGATTTCCAAAACGAGATTGACGATCAGCTCAACTGTCCAAAATGTACGAGAACATTAAGACACATTGGTGTTGATTACGACAAACCTTCCGTACTACATGAATGTTTTAATTGTGGACACAAATTTCAGGATTTCAACGTACGGGCAAAATGCGTTACCTGTACTTTCGACAATGATGTTCAACAGTTGATAGGACGAGAAATCAGTAACTACACGATGAGTAAAAAGGGTGAAATGGCTGCCATCAACGGCTTCACTTCTACTTCTAAAGACATTGAAGACATTATTGGCACGGTGAAACTCGATACTTACAGAACCATGTTAAAGTACGAGATTGAACGGATTCGTCAAACAGACGGAAAAAGTAATATCTGCGCCATTCATATTGCCAACTCGGGTCAGCTGTACTCTAAAATCGGGAGCGACATGCAAAAATCCTTGCTAAAGGATATGGTTGAGCTGGTAAGAAGAAATATCCGATCTTCCGATATGATCACTTTCTACGATTCAAGCACGATTTTGCTGTCCATGAACGACATTCCTCTTAAAGTTGGACAGAATATCATTTCTGAAATTTGTGCATTGATCGAAAAACTCCTCAAAACTAACTTCAACGATTTGGAGGTAGACATCAACTACAACATCAAACGAATTAATTTCAAACTGTCAAACGAACTTCAGATCCAGCAAGTGATCAAAGATTTTTATCCGGATGTTTGATTTAGATGAATTCATAGCTTACATCCAGGCTGTTGGGGCCGCCAAACTATTCCGAATCTTTTGGTTCTTTGTTGTATTCGAGTTTTTCAGATATGTTTTCATCGATTTTGTAGTGCTCATTAGCTGGCGGGTCAAGCAATACTATGATAAAGACAAATTGAATGATGCCAGAGCTCAAATGGAATTCGAGAACCCCTTGGTTTCCATCATCGTACCGGGTAAAAACGAAGGAAAACATTTGTTTAAACTGGTAAAAAGTTTGCGAGAACAGACTTACCAGAATTTTGAACTCATTGTAGTGGATGATGGTAGTGATGACGATACGCCTACCATTGGAAAAACCCTTGAAAAAAACGGCTTCATAGACCTATTTATCAGAAACAGTGTGCGAGGAGGGAAAGCCTCTGCAGCCAACCTGGCATTAAGGTTTACAAAAGGAAAATTTGTAGTTCATTTAGATGCTGATTGTTCCTACGACAGAGACGCCATTGAAAAGATCATTCTACCGTTTTACATGGATGAAAAAGTTGGCGCAGTTGGCGGAAATGTAATGGTTCGGAATTATAGGGAAAGTCTTGTTACCACACTTCAAGCCATCGAGTATTACGATACCATATCAATTGGTCGAATCGTCTCCTCTCATCTAGGGATTTACAGAATCATCTCCGGTGCTTTTGGTGCATTTAGAAAAGATGTGATGGATAAAATTGAGGGTTGGGATATTGGCCCTGGATTGGATGGCGACATCACCGTAAAAGTTAGAAAAATCGGATACGATATTAAATTTGCACCCGACTCCGTATGTCTCACAAGTGTTCCCAACACATTTAAGAAATTAAGTCGGCAGCGACTCCGTTGGGATAAATCCATCATTCGATTCAGGGTAAGAAAACACAGTGACGTTTTTAAGCCCACACAGAATTTTAGTTTACTGAATTTCTTCTCCTTTTTGGAAAACATCACCTACAACATCATTCTAAATATCAAATGGTATGTGTATGTGATTGACATGCTTTTCAATTTTGTGAGTCAGATTAAATTCATTTTTGTGGCCAACATTTTTCTTTACACAGCATCCAATTACCTCAAGTATATCTTTTTCTATCCGTTCAGGCCAAGACAAAATGCGCCTTTTGCTTACTTTCTGCCCTACTTACCCCTGATGGTATTCTACTTTGGATATTACTTGAGAATTGTTAGAACCATTGCGTATATCAAAGAGTATTTCTTCAAGGCTTCATACAAGGACCCATGGAATCCAATCAAAACTTCCAACAAAGCGAAAGAAATCGGTATTTAAAATGAAACAAGCCCTTCTAGAACATATAGAATCTACGCTTAGAGAAAAAGAACGGTCCTACCTGAAAGCTTTGGAAAGCCTTAAAGAAGATTTAAGCAGTGCTTCCAAGAGTTCTGCCGGAGACAAACACGAAACAGGCAGAGCCATGGTTCATCTGGAACAGGAAAAATTGGGTAAGCAGATTTTGAATACACAAAAGGAACTCAAGACACTTCAAATGATGAAGCAAAGTCAATCAGGCTCAGTGGCGCTTGGTTCTTTAATAACGACCAACGGTCCAATCTTTCTTTTGGGGATAGGACTGGGGATTATTCAATTTAAACAAAAGCAAATCGTATGTGTATCCATGTTATCGCCCATTGCTCAAAACTTAAGTCAACTCCGCATTGGAGATAGTTTTAATTTTGGCAAACAAACTGTTTCTATCAAAGACATTTTATAATCATGGATCAAACAATTATTTCGGCTACTGTTGACGCCCTAAGAAATGGATCTAGCGTACTCTACCCAACAGAAACCGTCTGGGGATTGGGTTGTGATGCGACAAATGAAGCGGCTGTCAAAAAAATTACGCAAATTAAATCCAGACCTGAAGGTAAAAGCTATCTTATATTGCTGGCAGAAGATCATCAACTGAATAAATATGTGAGAGCCATTCCTGATGTATGTTGGGACATCATAGACAGTGCTGTAAATCCTATTACCTTGATCTATCCTGAAGGCATCAATTTAGCACCCGGTGTTTGTGCAGAAGACGGATCTGTGGGTATCAGAATCACATCAGACCCTTTTTGTGCAGCGCTTGTAAAAAAACTCAATCGACCTATTTTAAGCACTTCTGCGAACCTATCTGGAGACCCAACACCGACCACATTTGAGGAAATATCGGATTCTGTCAAACAACAAGTGGATTATGTTGTAAATTTGCCCGCGCACAAAATGAGCGGAAAGTCCTCCTCAGTGATCAAAGTTGGCTTAGATGGGTCCTTCAAAATTATTAGAAAATAAAATCTCGCGCGCTGTTGACAAGCCTTTGTTCAACAGTCTGTCTGCATCTCTCCAAAAACTCAAGCTTGAAGGCTATTTGGTGGGTGGCTACGTCAGAGACATCATTCTAGGCCGCCCAACCAAGGACATAGATATTGTGGTGGTAGGATCTGGTATTGAAGCCGCAGAACAAAGTGCTGCAGACCTGGGCGCTGGTCAGGTCAAGGTTTTTAAAAATTTTGGAACAGCCGCTTTTAAATACAAGGATACCGACATTGAATTCGTGGGGGCTCGCAAGGAGTCTTATCAACGGAATAGCAGGAAGCCTATTGTGGAAGATGGTACTTTACAAGACGACCAGAACAGGCGAGATTTCACCATTAACGCAATGGCAATTAGCCTGAATGCAAGTAATTTTGGTCAGTTGGTTGATCCATTTAATGGTTTGGAAGATCTCAACAAGCAAATCATTAGAACACCATTAGATCCTGCCATCACCTATTCCGATGACCCTTTGAGGATGATGCGGGCTGTTAGGTTTGCCAGTCAACTAGGATTTACAATTGAAGCACAATCATTTCAGGCAATTTGCAACCAACACAACAGACTCGATATCATTTCCAGAGAGCGCATTGCGGAAGAATTAAATAAGATCATTTTATCAGATAAACCATCAGTGGGCTTCAAACTGTTATATGACTCTCAATTATTGCATGAATTCTTCCCTGAAATAGTAGCTCTACAAGGCGTAGAAACCAGAAACGGCATTTCTCACAAGGACAATTTTTATCATACACTGGAGGTACTCGACAATGTTGCCAAGCGCTCAGATGATTTATGGCTGAGATGGGCTGCCATCATGCATGACATTGCCAAACCGGCTACTAAACGATTTAATCCAAAAGGCGGCTGGACATTTCATGGACATGAAGACCTGGGTTCTCGCTGGGTTCCAAGAATTTTCAAACGTTTAAAACTGCCTTTGGATCAGAAAATGAAATTTGTTCAAAAATTGGTCTTTTTGCACCTAAGACCAATTGCACTTACAAAAGAAGTGGTCACTGACTCTGCCATAAGACGGTTAATTTTTGAAGCGGGAGAAGACATAGAAGCACTCATGATGCTCTGTGAATCAGATATCACCTCAAAAAACGAGAAAAAAGTGAAGTTGTATTTGCAACGTTTTGAGGAAGTTCGTCAAAAAATCAAGGATGTTGAGGAACGTGATAAAATTAGAAACTGGCAACCTCCAATTACAGGAGAAATCATCATGAATACCTTTGACATGAAGCCTTCCAAGGCGATTGGTGATCTTAAATCAGCCATTAAAGAAGCCATTTTAGATGGTGAAATTCCGAATAATTATGAAGATGCTTATAACTTTATGCTTGAAAAAGGCGTAGAGATGGGACTTAAGCGCAGACATCAATCCAATTAATTGAGTCAAATGAAACACATCAATATTAGAGTTGTACCAGATGTAGAAGAGGACGTTTTTAGAGACATCCAAATTGGCACTAACCAGTCGTTTCTGGACTTATATCAGGCGATTATTAAGGTATTCGAATTCAGAGGAGATCAATTGGCATCCTTCTATTTGAGTAATGAAGAATGGGATAAAGGACATGAAATTGCTTTGATGGATATGGGGTCTCCTAGTCCGAGTGGACTCCCAACAGAAATGAGTCAGGCCAATATTGGAGACATCATCAGTCAGAAGGAACAAAAAGTCATTTTGGTATACGATTTCCTAAAGATGTGGTGCTTTTTCATGGAAGTATTGGACATTGTTGAAGTGGAAGGAGATGGATCGGCCAAAGTGATTATGAGTTTTGGAGATGCTCCGGTTGAGGACGACAAGGAACTGCCAGACTTAATGGAAGGCATTGACTTAGGAGGAGATGAACCAAAAAAATCTGATTATGACGACCTTCTGGATGAGTTTGGAGATCCGGATGACATTGGCGAAGGGGGATTTGAAAACATTGATGACTTAGACATTTAGTTTGAAGCCTTGCCTCATCAGCATATTGGGTCAAACTGCCTCTGGGAAAACCGCTCTGGCTGTTAAATTGGCCAAATATTACAACACTGAAGTTATTTCTTGCGATTCGAGACAGTTCTTTAAGGAAATGTCAATTGGCACTGCTAAGCCAAGTATTAAGGAAATGGATGGCATTCCACATCATTTTGTAAACCACATTTCGATTACGGACCACTACACTGCCGGGAAATTTGAAGAAGATGCCATTCAACAACTCGAGACTATTTTCACGAGGGCCAGTACCGCAATTATGGTAGGTGGATCTGGTATGTATGCTCAGGCGGTGATTCATGGCATAGATGACATCCCATCGGATGAAGCGATTCGAACCCAATTGAATGAACGCCTCCAAAATGAAGGCATTGAGTCGCTTCAAAAAGAATTGCTGGAACTTGATCCGGTCTTCTACAACAAGGTAGATCAGGACAATCCTCAGAGAGTCATTCGCGCACTAGAGGTATGCTTGGCTAGCGGAAAACCCTATTCAGATTTGCGGTCAGGGCAAAAGGAACGTGTTTTTCAGAACATCAATTTCGCTATTGATTGGGACCGTGAAGCCTTGTACGAACGCATCAATTTAAGGGTTGATCAAATGGTCTCCGATGGCTTACTGGAAGAAGCGAAAACTTTATATCCGAAACGAGATTTGAATGCCCTTCAAACCGTAGGCTACAAAGAATTATTTGCCCATTTCGATGGACAATGCACATTAGATGAAGCCATTGAGTCCATCAAACAAAATACACGACGGTTCGCAAAAAGGCAGAAAACCTGGTTCAAGAAAATGGAAGATGTGCACTGGATCAAACCGGATACAAACATTGAAACTATTTCGGATATCGTAAAACAACAAATGCATGCCTGAGCAATTGAAAAATGAACTTATAGAACAATTCAGAGTTCGAGTATTCGGGGAATCATTTTCCAGAATCAAGATTTGTCTTGAAAAACTCTCTGAAGAACAGGTTTGGCAAGCCCCCAATAAATCCAGCAATAGTGTGGGCAATTTGATTTTGCATTTAATCGGCAATGGCAGACAATGGATTTTCAGCGGATTGATGGATCAGAAAGATGACAGAAATCGTGCTGCTGAATTTGAGAAGAATAGTGCCTGCCCTAAATCAGAACTGCTTCAAATGATGGCTGATTTTGAAAAAGACTGCGAAATACTCTACAAGGCGTCTATTGACTTAATTGAAATTCGCAACGTTCAGGTCTTTCAAGAAAGTGGTGTAAGCATTTTGGTTCATGTAATTGAGCACATGTCATATCATACAGGACAAATTGCTTTACTCACAAAGCTGATGGTAAACGAAGATCTGGGCTTTTATGGGGGGATGGATTTGGATTAACTCCAAATGCTCTCAAAAACGCTTCTGAGAGTTCCGACATAGAAGAAACCAAAGAGACTTTTGATTTAGGAGCTCCAACATAAACAAACACCAAATGAGGTAAAAAGCTATCAAGCAGCAGACGCCTTCGTCGTTCCTCCTCTGAGTTGCGGTTTAGAGTTAAGTGGGAGTTGCCATTGGGATGGCTGTGTTTGACCCCAAAAGTCTACTGCCAGCAGGAATTATAGAGATCAAAACACAGATTTCTCCGTATCTAATCCAAGTACTCTCACAAACGCTTCTCAGAGTTCCGACATAGGAGGAACGAAAAGAGACTTTTGATTTAGGATCGATTTTCGGACACAAAAGAATCCAAATATCTTCATATTAATATCCCTTAACTATTACATAGCTCATGGTTGAACTGATTCTTTTTTCTTCAAAAATATCGCCTCTGGTATTTACTATTTGGGCAGGTAGAGCCCCAAAATTGTATACCAACCAATGATATTTGTAGTCAATTTGACCTCCATCATAGTTGGAAAACCCGCGATTATGCTGTCGTTTCAACTGAAAAACAACACTCAAAGAATCGTGGTATATGACTTCAATAGGTAAATTGATGTTTTCTATGTCTTTGTAACATTCAACTTCTTTCAATATTTGAGTTTTGGATTGGAATCTGGTTGATACCATTACCGAATCTAAGACAACTGATTGGTTTGTTTTAGGATCGATTTTTCCAATTGTAAACTGCTTTTTTGGCGCATTCTGACTAGCCTGAATTAGTCGTATTGCGGCAGTATCAAAACAATCCACGCGTTCATGAATATCTGTCATCAATTGTTCTTTGTCTTCCTGAGTATCACAGGCAAACGTTAAAACCAGAATACTTATCCATAAACTGAGCTTCATGATTCAAAAGTACAGTTTGGTCCAGATATTGTTCTACCAATCCCATGAAAATATTGGTCTTTATATGTCTTAGTCTCTCACTCCTGTCTTGTAAACTATCAGAAAAGCCCACGAAAGTGGTCAATGCGCCACAAACCATCCAAGACACTTATTACCACAATAACGGTCAACTATCGGTTAAAATTGGCCCCTGGGAGAACCAGATACGAGAAACTATTTGCTACGATAGGCAGGGTAAAGAAACTTATCGATTTGAGGAAATTAGGCATTCCTATTCGGTAAGGGCAGAACTGAAGTTTGGTAAAACTGGTGCACTAAGCAAAGTCATACTGCACACGAATCCGGGTGCATCAAGAACCTCTCAAAAGAGCACCATGACCTTCGACATTGACAATACACCATTGTGGATGACGGTTGAAGAAATTCCAAGTGACGCTAACTTTCTTAAAAACGGTCCTAAAAAATTCTATTGGAACAAGTCGACCAGAGAGTGGACTAGACAGGAAGAGGTCTTCGAGCAGGAAACACCTAAACAATGAGGTGGTGGATTATCCAGTAGCAGACTCCTTCGTCGTACCTATTCTAAGTTGCGGCCTGGAGTTAAGTGTAGTTGCCATTGGGAAAGTAAGTCTTGACTATGAAACCCAATAAATCAAAACTCAGCAATGATTCCAATGGTTGGGATGGGTGAGCCGGAAGAACTGTCCACAGTTTTCACCAAATATCTGCTGGAATCATTCGGATCAACAATTGGATTTCCGTCAGCATCTGTTTCCGCAATTAAGAATGGGGCTGTTGGTGCCGCAAACGCATACATATTCTGAATGTCCAGGTACAGATTCAAAGACCATTTTTTGAAGTAGAAACGTTTATCCACACGAATATCCAATTGATGAAATACGCCCAGACGCTCACTGTTTAGTCTGTTATAATCCAACAAGCCCTGACCTCTCACATCCCAGGAAGCTCTCAATGATGAAGTTGCAAGATCAAATGGCGTGTATGGCGCTCCGCCACTAAACAACCATCTCAAACCTAAATCCCAGTTCTTCTTAAATTTCTTTCCTCCTGTGAGCGACACAACATGTCTGTTATCCCAGGCAGAAGGAATATATGCATCATTTTTATCCTTAAACTCACTGCGTACCAGTGTATATGCCACAATGCCATAAAAGCCTTTGGACAGTTTCTGTTGGAACAAAAACTCCAATCCATAACTGCGCCCTTCAGAGGTAGAATTAATTGGCTCATTCCCTATCACACCAAAGTCAGCACCCAGATTAGCCAAAGAGATAGAATCCCTTATTGAAAACGGGTAATTTGAATAGTCTTTGTAGAAGCCTTCAATGCTCAATCTGGAATAAGTTCCCACATCATATTTCACCCCCAACACATAATGGCTGACATCTATATATCCAGTGCGGTCTCTATTAGCCAATTGATTCAAGGAATCTCTGTACCCTAGGATGGTATATGCTGGCAATTGGCTATACATGCCCCAATTTCCGTTAACAGACCATTTTGGCGCAACTTTGTAAGAGGCCGAAATTCTAGGCGACAACTGATCAAGGGGGTTCATGTACTCCGATCCGTAATCAGCAATATCTGTTCTTAAGCCAAAAGATAGTGTTAAACGCCTCCACTCTCTACTCAATTGACCAAAGAGCGCGTACTTCTGGAAACTCATCTCAGAATCAAAATCTACCGTAGCAGGTCCTTGTTGTGTGAAGATCTTGTTGTAGGTAGCGTTAGTATAGTTCACATGTTGCAAGCCGGCACCATAGGTGATTTTCCAGTTCTCTTTTTGGATCAGGTTTTCATATCTGAATTTGGTTTCAGTTTCCCGAGACACGTAGTCGAGCAACAATTTAGAATCGTCAGACTCATCATTGTCCAGGTATTTTGTTGAAGAATTGGACAACTGATTTCTGCTCAGAATGAAGGTATGATACCCGTTCTCCCTGTAACGCCTGTACTTGGCTCCAACGGTGTAATTCCACTGTTCTTGTACCGGAATATTGCCTAGAATAAAGTTATTCCTTTCCAGGATGGATTCATCGGTCACACCATCATTCACACTGGTATTGATGTTGAAATTATCGATGGCACCCAAGCCTATTATGGTCAGTTCGTTTTTGTCATCAAACTTGTGCTTCAACTTAAACTGAGCATCATTATAGGTAGGTAAAAAAGGCAACTTGAGTGCTTGAAATAGAAATTGCAGATAAGATCTTCTCGCGGAAAAAATCAAGCCGGTCTTTTCGCTCAAAGGTGTATCAAACGTAATACCCACATCACTACTTCCCAGAGTAAAGGTGCTATTAAACTTATCCTTTGCCGGATCTTTCTGTTTAAAATCGAGAACAGAACTCAGAGCATTGCCTTTCATGGTTGGAAACGCACCTGTATAAAAATCTACTGATCTGATAAAATTGATATTGATCAAGCCAACTGGGCCTCCACTACTTCCTTGAGTAGCAAAGTGATTGATGTTAGGCACTTCAATATGGTCCAAAAAGAAGCGATTTTCATTAGGTGCACCGCCTCTGATCACAATGTCATTTCTAAAACCGGGTTGAGGGCTCACACCAGGTAAACTTTGTACAACCTTGCTGACATCTCTATTGGCTCCTGGGAACCGCTCAATTTCGGCTGCAGACAAATTTCTTAAACTAACCGGAGCTTCTTCTAATTCGGTAAATGGGGATACGATCACAAGCTCTTGTAGAGAATCAACCGCTGTTTTCAAACCCACATTCACTTCAGTTTCTTTGGCGTTACTGACAGGGATATCTGAAATAGCTGTAGCCTGATAACTCGCATAACGTACTTCAAGATTATAATTCCCCGGCTCGAGATTCTCGAAAACATAAGTTCCGTCTATATCTGATGTGGCTTTTATGCCTCCAGGCTGCAACATCAAATTGGCAAAAGGTAGCTCTTCATTGTTCACCTTATCAAACACACGACCTCTGATTACACCGGATTGCGCCACACCTTGAAATGACCAGATGCAAAGCAACATAAACAGAATTCCTTTTCCCTTAAATCCACACATAGCACAAATGTAATACTTGTCACTACAACAAATTAGAAAAAAGAAAGTTCAAATTATTTTTTAATGCACCAAATCATTGAATTACCTCAACTAAAGAGTGTCTTTCACAGATACTTGATCATAACTGTACTCAGCCGCATTCAAACGCCTCAAATTGTAGTTATTTGCCATACTCTCTCCATAAGCGCCAGCGGATCTAATCACCAATACATCACCTCTCACGGACAGAGGCAGTGCAATATCGTCTCCAAAACTATCTGTTGATTCACAAACTGGTCCTACCACACTGTATTTCATCACTTCATTAGATGTTTCGTCATTCAGTCTTTCTATTTTATGAGCTGCACTATATAAAGCCGGACGCATCAATTCCGTCATTCCAGCATCCACAATTAAAAAGTTCTTGGACGCTCCTTGCTTTTCAAACAAGACACGGGTAACCAAGGCGCCACATTGCCCAACAATGGACCTTCCGAGCTCAAAATGTACTGGCAAATCACTCTTCAAATGCTTGTGAATAGTTTCAAAAAATAATTTGAAGTTTGGAATTGGCTCAATATCCGGATTGTGGTAATTAATTCCTAAACCACCACCTAAATTCAAATGCTCTAAAGTGACTTGTTTTGATGCCAAAAAATCCAAGATTTGATTGACCTGATGACACAAATCAATGTATGGCTGAAGCTCCATTATTTGTGAGCCAATGTGAAAATGGAGTCCACTTAGAGATACAAAATCCAAGGTATCTAAAAGCTCCAATGCCAAACCTAAATCGTTGTGAGCAATGCCAAATTTGTTTTCCTTAAGACCAGTAGTAATGTGCTTGTGGGTATTGGCATCCACATTTGGATTTAATCTTAAGGCAACTTTTACGGGCCTCCCCATCTTCTCCGCGATTAGACCAATCACCTGTAATTCGTGAAGAGATTCCACGTTCAAGCAAAAAATTCCTGCATCAATCGCTTGTTCAATCTCCCAGTCGGACTTGCCTACCCCAGCCAATACAATTTGATTTGGCGCGACCCCCATACTCAAAGCTTTTTCCACCTCATTACCACTCACGCAATCGGCCCCAAAAGGACGTTTGAAAATGGTTTTCAAAATGTCTTCATTGCAGTTAGCCTTCATGGCATAATGCACATGATAATGATAACGTTTGGCTGCAGACTCCAGTCTATCCAAAGTATCGTTTAACAGCGCCATATCGTAATAATAAAATGGCGTTCGTCTGCTCTTTTGTTGTTTTAAACTGTCAAAATTCATACGTCTTCATTTTGAAAAATTCCACTATTCAATGCGCTCAAAGCATTTACCTTGTTCTTACCATCAATTAATATAGAAATGTTGTGTTTACTTCCTCCGTATGACACCATTCTGACCGGAGTATCATTGAGCGCTCCAAAAATCTGACTGGCATATCCTTTAGAGTCGGCAATTAAATCTCCAACCAGACAAATAATTGTCTGATCCGTATCAACCTCAATCTCTCCGTAGTTTTTAAGACTTTCCAGAATCTCAGTGAGATGAGTGTCGTCATCGATGGTCAGTGACACAGCCACTTCAGACGTTGTAATCATATCAATCGGCGTTCTATATCGGTTGAACACCTCAAATACCTGACTTAAAAACCCATGCGCCATTAACATGCGGCTCGATTTAATTTTAATGGCCGTGATGCCATCCTTGGCAGCTATGGATTTAATGCCACTCCCTTGGGTCTCTCCACTAATTCTCGTACCCGGTGAATTGGGATTCATCGTATATCTTAAAGTAAGCGGAATTCCTGCTCGCTGGGCAGGAAAAACACATTGAGGATGGAGGATTTTTGCACCAAAATAAGCCAACTCAGCTGCTTCATTGTACGACAGGTTTTCAATTGGGTAAGTGCCCTCAACCACCCTCGGATCATTATTGTGCATGCCATCAATATCGGTCCAGATTTGAATTTCGTCAACAGACAAAGCCTCTCCTAGCAATGCCGCGGTGTAATCACTCCCTCCACGATTCAAATTACTGATTTCACCGTTGACATCTCTACAAATATAGCCTTGGGTTATGAAGCGATGACTGTTAGAATTCCCCACATAACGATTCATCTGTTCACGGATAAACGACAAATCGGGTTCACCATGTATATTCGTTTTAACCACTTCCAAAGCACTGAACAAGTCAAAATTGTGACCCAATTCTTCAGTCTTCAGATGAAACAATCCGGTAGACAGTATTTCTCCCTTAGATAACAACCTGGCTTCTTCTCTTTTGGTAAAGACTTCTCCTCCAAGAGCATGGATGTCGTTAAAGACATCTTCAACAAAATCGCTAGCCTTTTGTGCATAAGTGGCACTTTCGAAAAGATTCTTAACATACTGTTTATAATGCGATTTTAAAGTTTTTTTCCCTTTTTCCACGGCAAACTCTCTCCGCAAATAATAGTCATTGGCCAATTGTTGCAAAGCGTTGGTTGTACCGGATATCGCGGACAACACAATACAACAACTGTCTTCTTCAAGGCACAATTCAATTACCTCTTTCATCCTTTCGGGGCTTCCTAATGATGTTCCTCCGAACTTTAAAATTGTCATCTTAGTAGTAATTTTTAACTTTGGGACACAAATGTATTTCAATGACAACTAAAAAAGTATATTTGTATGTATAGGAACCTATTTTTAACATTTAGTTAAATTTACAACATGACAGTAGCAAAAGCGCTCACAGATATCCTCATGCGTTCCCCGTTTTTAGAGGAAGCCATAGCGGATGGTTTGATCAATGTATCCTCCCTTGCGAGAAAACTCAAGCCAGAAATAGAAGAAAAATTAGGAAAGACCGTAAAAGTTGGTGCCATTGTTATGGCCATCAACAGAATGGAACCTAATTACTACTACAAGGTGAATATTGGCATTAAAGATTTTATTAGAAACCTTGGAGACATCATTGTAAGATCCAATTTGAGTGATTACACCTATGCGAGCTCGAAAACCTTGAATCAGAATAAAACCAAGTTGTTGCACTACATCAGTACCGCTGGTGACTATTTCTGTACTTTTTCTCAAGGAGTTTATGAATCTACGATTGTTGTAAGCAGTGGTCTGGAAGACAAAATGGCTGAATTATTTTCCGCTGAGAAGCTTTTAGCCAGCAAACAGGATTTATCGTCTATCACCATTAAGCTTCCTGCAGACAACACCGAAATTTCAGGACTATACTATTACATTTTCAAGAAATTGGCCTGGGACGGTATTAACATCATTGAGGTGATTTCTACTACCAACGAATTTACACTGGTCGTGAAAGATGATGATGTGGACCGAGCTTTTTCAATTCTGATGAATTTGAAGAAGGTATAGGAATCTATTTGACTCCTGCCTTTCGGCATACTTTTCTGAAAAATGCATTGGTACCAAGCGTTTTTCTTGTTCTAAAGTAAATGGTTTGAATCACCTCTCCGGTTGATACATCCTTCAATTGAATTCCATAAAATGGTCTTAAAAGGTCTCCCCGTACTACCTGATTGTCATTCCAATAAAGTTCCATCTCCAGGTCATCACCAACAAAAGTCTGATTGTGTTTATCAGGATGGATAGACCTAAAACGACCTTCAGCTCTATCCAGTTTGTCTGAATAAAACTCGGCATTGGATGCTCCTCGTGCAAAAGCCCCCTTATAGACATAAAGAACGCTCACAAATACGACTTTGTCATCACTTGCTTTCTTATAAAGACTGTCTAAATCCGAAAAATAAAGTTGTTGATAGCTTCCTTCCAGCTTCCGGAAACTATTCATAGTAGTTGTGTCTACCAAAACCTTGTAGTCAGACAAATCCTGCCCTTTTACACCAGTCCCCGCTCCCAAAAAGAGAGAAAGCACAATTAACCCTTTAATACTCAACTTTCTTGCAATCATCGTACAGACATGAAAATACTCAAAATTTCTCAGAAAACTAAATGCATTCTTAAGTGACGAAGAGTCTGGCAATTAGTCGTTCAAATAATTGCCAGACCGGATGCTTACCATTAAATCAAACAAAGTACCTCCAAGGTCAATAGATACCGAACTATTCAAGAAGCTCATTATCTTCACCTAACAGTTACTAAACTAGCTTAGTTAAAAAAGTAGTAACCATTACTCATCATCACGTTACTATTTAGATAATTTTGTGCAATATGTGGGCACTCTACGTTAAAGAAATAAGGTCTTTTTTAAGTTCCCTGATAGGGTATATCGTGATAGGTGTATTCCTCCTGATTACTGGTGTATTTCTTTGGGCAGATACGAGCTCATCATACAACATTTTCGAAAGTGGTCAGGCCTCCATTCATGGGCTATTCGAGCTGGCACCCTATGTCTTCCTTATGCTAATCCCTGCCATCACAATGCGTTCATTTGCAGAAGAAAAAAGAGTGGGCACCATTGAAATGCTGATGACTAAACCGCTTAGCGATTATCAAATTATACTGGCTAAGTTTTTTGCCGGATTCACTTTAGTCATTCTGTCACTCATCCCCACAATTACCTACTATTGGTGCATTCAGGATTTGAAAGATGATTTATCCGTCATTGATACCGGCAGAATGTGGGGATCCTATCTTGGACTATTGTTTATTGGAGGTGCTTATGTTGCCATTGGTGTATTCACCTCAAGTTTATCGAAAAATCAGGTCGTTGCATTTATCTTAACCGTTACTGTCTGCTTGATCTTCCTAATGGGATTTGACGGACTAAGTTTGGCCATGGGTGAAGAAGATGGCACGCTCATGAATCTAGGGATTTGGGCACATTACTACTCCATTGGAAAAGGACTGATAGACACGCGTGACATCACGTATTTCATCAGTTTGATTGCCTTGTTTATTGTATTCACTAAAATGGTTCTCGCAAGTAGAAAGTGGTAATGAAAATGAATCCTAAAATACGGTCGTTTTTATTTGTAATTGGCACCATTGTACTGATCTTGCTCATCAACTACATTCTGTCATTTAAGTTTGTTCGTTACGACATTACCTCAGATCAGCGTTATAGCCTTAAAAAGGAAACCATTGCCTTACTTGAAGATGAAGACAAATACCCTGGTATCCTTACCGTAAAAATCTATTTCACCGGTGAATTGCCTGCAGACTGGGCCAACTTCAAAGAAGAAGTGATGCTCAAGTTGGACGAGTACAAAGTCTATGCAGGATCAAGGTTTAACTATGAGTTTGTAGATATTTATGCTGATAAATCGACCTATCAACAAGATTTAGAATACCTCAATAAACTTGGCTTAAAAGAAATTGTTGTGAGCGATTTTTCTGAACAGAAAGGAGAATTGACCAAAACAGTTCCTGGAATTGTGCTCTCATATCCGGATCAGGAAGACATTGGGGTTTCTCTACTGCCAGTTCATGAAGTACGGTACGCCATGGCTGAGAACAACAGAGATTTCTTGCTCAATTTGTTTCTCGAATCTCAAGTAGATTTGGAATACAAACTCACCAGTGCCATCAATCGAATTGTGAACCGTAAAAAGAAAAACATTGCATTTCTTCAAGGTCATGGAGAATTAGACGACCAAGAAACCTACTCGGCCAGAAGTGTGCTTGGGGAGTTTTACAATGTGAGTGACATAGAAATTTTAAAAGTAGTCAAGGACGACAATCTGTCTTATGAAAATCAGATTTTTCATTCGCTCGACAACATTGACCTTCTAATCATCGCTAAACCTGAGAAGAGCTTCAACGAGTTGGAAAAATTTGTGCTTGACCAATATGCCATGAATGGTGGAAAAATCCTTTGGTCTCTGGATATGGTCAACGACAACCGTGACACGCTCTACTCGGAAAGAGGTTCTACCTACGGAATTCCTTATGAAAACGGACTCAACTTAACCGATCAGTTGCATAAATACGGTGTTAGGATAGAACCGGTACTCTTGCTGGAAACACTTAAGAACAGTGCCCCCGCTCACATCCCAACACCAAATAGCAACCCCAATGGGCCACCAATCGCCTACCGTATCGTCGATTGGGAATTATATCCAAAAGTGCTGGATTACAGACAACCCATCAATGGCAACCCGAACAATTTAGCCGACCAACACATCATTACTTCCGGACTGGCTCCAGTTAAGATGGAATACGCAAGTTACATCACACCTTTGGTCAAAAAGAGAGATCAAGTTAAGAAAAGTGTGATCTTGGAAACCAGTGATAGCACCAGTTTCAGAAGAGCTCCGGTAGATATATTTTGGCAAATTATCAAACAAAAGAAAATTAGAGACAAGCAATACCTACCTACCGCCGTGCTATTGGAAGGTCAGTTTGAAAGTCTCTGGAAAAACAGGCTGGTTCCAAAAGAACTGGATGGACAAAGTATTTCGTTCAAAGAAGAAAGTGTTAACACTAAAATGCTGGTCATTTCCGACGGAGATGTGTTTAAAAATGACATTGATTCGGTATCCAAACCTGGCATGAAGCTTCCGGTAGCACTGGATAGAAGCTTTTACGCCAAGTACGACAGAAGATTGAGCGTATTGTATGGCAACAAAGACCTTTTACTCAACTCGGTAGAATACCTTTTGGGAGAGAACACTGTACTTGCTGTGAGACGCAAATTCATCCCAGAAAGATTAGACCCTGTTAAAGTTGAAGAACATAAAGCCAAATGGAAATTCATCAACATCTTACTTCCTCTACTCATGATTGCCTTATTGGGCGCAATTCAACTAGTTATTAGAAATGAGAGATACAGAAAATAATTATGAGCAGAAATAACATACTTCTCCTACTACTCATTCTTGCCATTGCAGGAGCCGCTTATTTTGCCACCACGCTTGGAGATAAAGCAGATGAGACTTCAACAAATGGCGTTTGTGGAATGTCGGAACAAAAAATGAAAGATGAGTTTGTGGTAAGCGATACTGCGAGCGTTACGAAGGTAGTAATTACAGACACTAAAGGTCAACGGGTCGTGGTCAACAGAAGTGCCACAGGACATACCTGGGAGTTTAAAAACGAGACCTACAACACAGAGACCAAAGAGTGGACCTCAGGTGAAACTATGAGAGCAAGGCAAGATGCCATTGAGTTACTTCTGAAAACATTCTACCGTGTAGAACTTAAAAACTATGTCCCGAACACCGCAAAGGAAACCATTACTCAACAGATCGCCACCGCTCACAAAAAAGTGGATATTTATCTGAATGGTGAGATAGAAAAATCCTGGTATGTAGGCATGCCAACTAAAGACCATTACGGTACTTACATGATTTTAGAATTACCTGAATGCGGGAAGAGTAAATGGCCTTTTATTATGGGCGCCCGAAATTTCCACGGCTCTTTATGGCCACGCTTTTTTGTTGAAGAGGCAGATTGGAGGTATACCGGAATCTGGGAAATGAACCCAGCCAATCTCGCAACGGTTGAACTGAAAAACTACACGGATCCTTCACAATCATTTTCTATCAACTTGAAAGGCAGTAATGAATTCAGTTTGTTCGACCCCAATGGAAATTCCGTGGCTCAGTTTGACACGTCCAAAGTAAGAGACTATATGGCCGCTTACAGAAAGATTCATTACGAGAAATATGCGACAGACCTGGATCCTTTACAAAAAGACTCCCTCATCAAATCAGGAAATATTGCATTGACTATTAAAACAGTGGACAAGTCCGGTAAAAAAATCGCCATCGATATCTACCAGAGAAATCTTCCAAAAGGTTCTAAAGACCTTGCTGAACAAGACATTTCTGTGGACACTGAAAGAGGTTATGGCGTTTTAGATGATGGCAGAGTGGTTTTGGTACAA
>JAUILH010000063.1 GCA_030433115.1 Bacteroidia bacterium
TCGCTAAGTGAAATTGGCAAAAGTCTAAGTCCAGTTATTGATAGTATTTCTGATTGGGGTAAATCTTATGCCAAATCACTATCTAAAATGTAATTTTTCTTGTGTTATTTTTTGCTGACCGCTAACGGTCTCGTATAACCGTCAGTTACGGGTTTTAAGTTACTATTTTTCGATTAAGCACTGACGCTCGCAATTCCGAGTGGATTCGGACGTAGTCGAATCCGCCGTAATTGCGGTTATACATTGTTGTACTGCGTTTTTTATTTCCGTTTAAGTTCATCAAGCGTTTTTCCGTCTTTGTTTTTCCATTTAGTCCATCCGTTTGTTGAACGACCGAGAACAACTCCTCCAGCTGTACTTGGTGAATTGAAAACGTAATCTTGAGCAAATTCAAAACTACCGTTTTTCTCAACTATTATTTCGTTAAGTAGAAGCTTTTGGCGTAAGTTTATTAAGTATTCGTGACACGAAGGAACTGTCTCCTTTTTAGCTTGTGAACCTTTGAAAACTACAAATCCATCGTCAATCAAATCGCCTTCTGCTTTTACATTTCTACCATTCAAGAATAGTAATTCTTTTGATGTAATTTGTTCTTTTCCTATTTTATCATAAACAGGAAAGCCAAGTGTAGAAAGTAGAATTTTTATAGTGTCGAAACTGTCAAGTAAATCCGCTTCCATTGATTCAGTTACGAAAGGTTTACTCGGAGCAGTAAGATTTTCGGTTTCAAATCTGTTGGATTCTTTAGCATTATCTACTGCAATATGTTCTAAATATTTTGCGTGGGATTTTGTAAATGCATTTATTTTAGAAACCATTACAACTGCATAATTCCAAAACTCTTTTGTTCGATTATGTTGTTTAAGTCTATCGAGACAATCTTCGGCTTCTCCAATGTAGACAATAGGTTTTGCCTTGTCGGCAGATTCTCCAAACAAAAAATAAATTCCGACATTATTCAATTCCGTTCTTGTCGAGATATAGTCAAGTTTGTTTCTTGGAACCAATACAGCTTTAACTACTCGGTTTGTTATTTCTGCAATTTTTACACTCCTTGGAGAGCCATCTGGTAAAAAAATCTGTATTGTTTGTGGTCTATTCATTTAGTTTGTTTTCAAATGCAGTACAACGTTTAGTATAAACACCTGTGCGTAGCATGGGGTTTATACATTGTTGTAGTGTCGTTATTCATTTTTTAATGGTGAGTGGTCAGATAGTTCAATTTCAGTTGTTGGGTCAGGCATTAAACCAAAAAACTTTTCAGCTCGGTCAATAAATCCTTTTACTTCTCCTTCATAAACTTCATTCAGAACGAGTTTACAACCTTCTCTTGTCAAACTATCCATTACAGCTTGATCCCAAGCTCTTTTGCAAGGCCAATAATCTAACAGCTTGGCAGTTGGAGATGACGTTTGATGTTCCTTGAATCTTTTGTCTACATCATCCGCAAATCCAATCTTTATTCGATTAGGTTGAAATTCAGGGATTAATTGAATCAAATAAAAATATCCGTAATTCCTGTTATTGGTCAATTCAGATTTCGGATTACCTTTTGTCTTGTAGAATCGGATTAGTTTTTCTGCATCATCAGACGTCAAGCAAGCAACTAAAGCCCCTTTGCTTGTTGGTGTCTTAAGCTTTTTTGGTTCCAGATTAAATTCGGATTTCTTAGATCTGACATTCCGCCTGACCGTATCAATGCTGACACCCAATTCGTCAGCTATTTCTTTATATGTTCTGTAACTCGCCATTTTCTTTTATGCACTACAACTGGTTATAAACAACATAAATATAGCGTTTATCCCCGCACTATACTAAGGATAACATAAGATTAACCAGCGTGGAACGGGTTGTTTATCCGAAATGGAGTTTCCTAACAAGTGATCAAGAGGACTTGCAATTTGAGTGGTGTGCTTTCTAGAAACATGGGTATATATCATGGTTGTCTCTGGTTTACTTTGCCCCAGCAAGACTTGTATATACCTATCAATACCTTCCTCCAATAAATGTGTGGCATAACTGTGTCTGAAAGTATGTGCGCTTACTTTTTTCTTAACTCCTGCTCTCGCTTGAGCACGTTTAATAATCATTCTAATACTTGTAGGGCTATATTTTGTAGATGCTTATGGTCTTTTTTTGGTCTGGTAAAATTAAATTGACCGATATTCATTTCGGGATACATTCGAACAAAATGTTGTAATCACCTCTTTTTGAGTAATGGACAAGGCTGGTTTATCACTCCAAATTATGAATCGCTTCATTAAGGATAAGTATGTGTTAACAGTGCTTTTACTGTATCTTTTTGATAAAAGCAGGTTTTTAAATTGTTCAATTGGCTTCATGGACAAATAATTAGAAAGACAAACATACTAGAGACAGTACGCAAAGTTTTTACGTTCTAAATTATTTCTAATACTCTGCGCGAGGGATGCACAGAACTCTGAAAAAACTGTCATTTTTAACTATTTAAATTCGAGTAATTTCGAAACGCAACATAAATAATTGACAATGAATGATTTATTTTTCGTCGACCTCAGGACGTAAATAAAAGAAGGTCGCACGGTTTATGATTTTAAAACGTGCAAACAAAACTGGTTATCATTCTGATTTTTCAAAAACAGATGTTTTATTTTTCTGAAAATCAATAAAATAGAAACCCAGTTCATTGAACTGGGTTTCTATGTAGCGTGGGGGAGATTTGAACCGGACCGCGCAGGCTCCCGACCTCAGGGTTACCCGACCTCAGGGTTATGAGATTATACTTATGTGACTAGTCAGAATGAGATTTACTCGCTGTGCTCGTGAATATTTTAGGGCTTTTCGGATTACATAGAAACCTCCTGTCGTCGGTTTTTATTTTCTAAGTCTTCTGCTTTCATGCTGAACAGAATCTTTAGAAAATAAAAAACCCGGTTCATTGAACCGGGTTTCTCTGTAGCGCGGGGGAGATTTGAACTCCCGACCTCAGGGTTATGAATCCTGCGCTCTAACCAACTGAGCTACCGCGCCAAACGTTCACGCTACAGCGTGACAAGAATATCATAACCAAATCTTTTTGATTTGCCCAATTTCGAATACCATTCAGTGTCCTCGCTTCACACTTAACGAACGATTTTCGCACAAATCGGGGGCGCAAATATAAAATCTTTCTTTAAATATTAAGTCGGAATTTGTAAAAAACTTAGTATGCTTTTATTCCTTCAAGGAATAAGCCATAATGATTTTAGACGCTCCTTTTCTTAAAGAACATCATGAAGCACAATGTATTCGCCTACACGACTTTGAACATTTGGGTCATCTGTATCCCAAAGCCCATCTTTGATTGAAGCGGAGACTTTGATTTTTTCACCAATGAGTTGCTTCATTTCAGCTTCTGTGACGGACGATTCGTGCAGATTAATGTGGTATGACTTGCCCTTTACTTTAAATGCATAATCATAAACTCCCTTGATAGGTTTGCCGGCCTTGTTCACGAACTGCTCACGTTCTATGGTGCCTTTGAGTACTTTTTGCTTGTCTTGAGGCAATTCGATAGAAGTGCCAATAGGGTCCACGGCAAAAGCTGGAACGGATAATAGCATAGAGATCAGAAGTAAATATTTCATAAGAGTTGAGTTAAAAATTTTCAAAAACACCAAGACCAAATAAGGCGAAATCGTAGACTATTGGATCTTTCGGATTCATGGTACGCAAATGATGACTGAGTTCTTCTACGGCTTTCCAGTCATTTTGTTTTCTACTTAATAGTCCAATTTTCCTGCCAACATTTCCCGTATGAACATCCAAGGGACACATTAATATGGTTGGGTCTATTGAACGCCAGATTCCAAAATCAACCCCTTTCTTGTCTTGTCTAACCATCCACCTCAGGTACATGCACAAGCGTTTACTTGATGAGCCTTTGAATGGATCGGAGACATGTTTCCCGGTTCTTGAAGGATGGTCTATCTCAAAGAAGACTTGTCTGAAGTGATGAATGCTATCTTTCAATGTGGTATGCGAACCAAAGACACTTTCAAGGCCACCGTGGTTGGTATAAATATGCTTCAATCCCCGAATGAAATGGCAGAAATCAATTTTATTGAACGTTCTGTGCTTGAAATCGGGTAGTTTGATCAGGTCTGATTCTTGATGATTGAGCACGAAATGATGTGGCTCAAAATCCATCATTTCCATCATTCTATTGGCATTGTTGATGATGGTTTTACGCTGTCCCCAGGCAATTGTGGCAGCAAGAAAACCGGCAATTTCAATGTCCTCTTTTTTAGAGAATTTATGTGGAATAGAGATAGGATCAGATTCTATGAAGTCCATTCTGTTATAAAGCTCGGCTTTCTCGTCTAGAAATGGTTTGAGGGTTCTATAGTCTGGTTTTTTCAATGAAGTCTATTTGAATATAAATGTAGCATCATATTATTTATTTCTTAGCGGAGATCATAAAATGAGGGCTTAAAGTCAGTAAAGATTCGTCATTCTCCACGGCATGTATCAGTTTGATGAGATTCGCTTTCTTTCTTTTGTCCTGGATACTTCTGAAAAAATCCTTGTCTAGCCAGACTGGTCCTTCCACAGGTACTAGTTTTAATTCTGATAAACCGCATTGAGAGAACTCTTCTTTGAGCTTATTTGGAGAATGAAAAAAACTACAAGGCATCAACCAGGGGAAATCTATATTTTCTTCATGACTCCCGTTCATAATTTCCTGAATACAGATATCTATAAATGATGCCTTATGCATCAAACCATTAATCAAACCAGCCATCATATTAGCCGAGTGATTTATAGCAAAACCCAATATTTGGCCATCTTTCCTTAAAATGCGTTTGGCTTCTTTTATAGCCTCAAGTCGGTCTTCCAATTTGGGAAGATGGTACAATGGTCCATGCATTATAACAAGGTCAACGGTATTAAACGGAAGCGTAGTATTTTGAGCAATACCCTGTATGATATTAAATCCATGCGTCTTCCGAGCTCTTTTTCGAGCAAAATCTAAGTGTTTTTCAAGTGGTTCTATTAGAATCACTTTATGTCCTTTTTGAGCAAGCCAACTCGCATATTTCCCGGTTCCGCCTCCAATATCAGCGATGGTCATTTTTTTTGAATTTAGGTGCTTGCCAATAAGGGTTTTGACTCTCTCGAATTCAAAAATCCCCATTCCTTTTTCTAATCTTTTTTCTTCAGATACCTTGTTATAAAAGGCTTCTAGGTTTTTGTTAATAAGATGTTTTTTTGTCATGATAATTCAGTCGTATTATCACCGCACATGCAGAATACAGGCAGTGAAACTTGAGCCCAAACCGATCTTTAATCAATATATGGGCATTAAAAAATGTTTGTATAGATCAGATGAAGCGTCCATAAAATGAGCGCCCGTTTTCTGGTGAAGTTAGCTCGTGATGAGCTCTGTTATTTTACAACTGAATAGAACAGGGAACTAAGATACACAATTGAACGGTTGACTCCTATTAAAACCTGTACATGGATTTTAATTCCTGCGGTAAGTCATGAGAAGTATACCTACCTATTATCAACTGATCAATCTATATTAGAGCAAGCAAGCACACAAATATAACAAAGTTGATGGCGCCATAATTCATGATAAAACTGCTACTATCTAGATGATTGGGTTCTTGAGTGAAATACGTATTTCGGTTCACAAAAAAATGCAGAGTGAGAATTAAGGAAGAAATCAAATAAACAAACGGCACTATAATAACCAGGAAGCCCATGAGTATGCTAGTATGGATTTGTAAGGTAACTCCAATAACAACCAATGGGATACAAATACCGAAAATCAAAATGGGCTTCCAGTAAATTTTCAAAGGGCGGTCGTTTCGAATCAAAATATATAAATTCTGTATGCTTATTATCAGCATTACCATAAGCATTAGAATGGGACCAAGGATAGCCATTGTTTGAAGTCTATTTTTCGTAAAAAGCCTTCACTTTTGGTTTCAATTCCTTAGGAAAACCATTGAATGTGTGGCTATCCAATATGGTTTTAGCCAGGTAAACAGTATTACTTAAAAAGCCCATTTTTACGTGGAATTTTTTAAAGTCTTCGATTCTCAGAAATTTTGATTCGCTATGTTTGGAGGACTCCTCTTCCAGCATGGTTCGCAAACCGTCAAGCGTGAGATCTTCTCGTTTCAATAGTTGGGAGAAGTAATCTAATGACGACAACCCTTCATTTAAGACATATTCCGTTGTAACAGTGCCGCTCATAGCACTCGTTTTCCACTTGTGATAATCAATGGAACTAGGGAAGCTGAAAATCCAGTCTTTGGTACCAATAAAAATGGATTCTACTGTTGAAGAAGTGTCTCTTACTTTGGGTGAAAATATATAGTCTATATCCTGCTGCAATGCCATAAGTTTCAATTTAAGGGAAACTCACGGAATTTCAAGTATGAATCATGTGATTTATTTATAAAGCCAGAAAAATTAGTAGAGATCGTAACGTCTAAAAGTGCAGTCAAGTGGACCGTTTTTCAGATTGATGCGTTTTGAGGTTTTCAAACCAATGTGCTTAATATCCTCTCTGTCACTGGTAATGATCCAAACGGTACTTCCTTTGAACTGTTTTTTCATGATGTCTCCAAGCGCCTCATAGTTTTTGATGCCTTCCATTTGACTCATGCGCTCACCATATGGCGGATTCATGATGATGGTACTACCAGGATCGGGAGCAATGAGTTCTTTGATATTGAAATTTTGAAAAGACAATCTGAAATAGTCTTCGAGATTGGTTTGATTAATTCTGGCTTTTTTGACCATTCCAAAGTGTGCATCACTTCCCGCAATTCTGGGGATTCTGTCTGTAATTCTATCAACTGCACTGTCTTTTACCTCATCCCAAATTCTTTGGTCAAAATTATTCCACCTAATGAGGCTATAAAATTTTCTAAGAACACCGGGAGGCACATTAGCTGCTGCCATGGCTGCTTCAATCGGAATGGTTCCGGAGCCACACATAGGGTCTAGGAATTCCGATTTTTTATCCCATTCACTCAAAGCAATCAAACCAGCTGCCAAGATTTCATTGATTGGTGCTTCTCCCATCACATGTCGGTAACCACGCTTAAATAATGGTTGTCCTGTACTGTTTAAAGATAGGATCACTTTATTGTCTCTAATGTTGAGGTCGATGATCAAGTCGGCGCGCTCTTTACTGACTGAAGGCCGTTCTCCATACTTGTCTCTAAAATAATCTGCGATGGCATCCTTGGTCTTTAAAGCCGCATATTGGGAGTGTTTGAAGTGATCTGATCTCACTGTAAACTGGATCATGAAACTCTTTTTGGGATCGAGATGTTCTTCCCATCGAATCTGTTTCACGCCTTCATACAGCTCATCGTCAGTTCTGGCTTGAAATCTATGAATGGGCAACAAAAAATTAATGGCCAATCTTGATTCATAATTACATCTGTAAAGGGTTTTGAGATCACCGTCAAACGTAACTACTCGTCGGTTCACCAAAACATTTTTCCCGCCTAAACTCTTAACTTCTTCTGCCAGAACATCTTCAAGTCCATGAAAAGTTTTTGCTGTCAATCGCATCATATTGCAAAGGTAGTTTTAATTGTCACACAGTTTTTTGACAGATTTCCATAAATCTTTACGCCCCATTCTCAACACCTGTTTCCAGTCGCCACAAGCCCCATTTGGATCATCCGAATAGTATTTACAATACCCCCTGTTAAAATAGGCTTCCGGATCTTCCGGGTTGTTCTGAATATATAATGTGTACTGTTCCGTGGCGGTGTCATATGCGCCTTTGTTTTGATGTACCATAGCCATGTTGAAACGGGCTTCAAGATGATTGGGATCTATGGTCAAACAATGCTTAAAATCTTCAATCGCGAGTGCATAGTCTTTATTGGCCGCAAAAGCCAAGCCCCTGTTATACCATGCTTCAAGATCGGAACTATCCGTTTTGAGGTAATTGGTGAAATATTGTGTGGATTTGGCGTAATCTTCCAAAGCCAGATAATTGAAGGCCATTTGAAAAATGGCAATGCTGTCGTTGGGAATCTGTTTGAGGTATTTGTCGAGTAGTTCATTAGATTTATTGTAATTGCCAACTTCCGAAAGGTAATTACTCACATCAAACAGTACAATTGGATCGTTGGGAGCCAATTCATACAGTTCTTTATAGGCGTTGTGAGCTTTTTCGAAAGCTTCAATGGAAAAGTAGTGATTGGCCAGTTCCAGAAGTACCGTGATGGCTTGTTGATCGGAACAAAAGTGTAAAGCAGATTCATACCATTGTAAGGGAACACCATCATAGCCACTATGTTTGACATACAGTCGTGCACGAGCGATATAAATCTCACAATTTTCCGGATTCTTTGAGATGGCGTCACTCAATGTTTTACGTGCACCGCTGTAATCACCTTGTGCATCATAAATATCTGATAGTAGGATAGGGGCGAGTTCAAACTGAGGAGTCGATTGTACGAGTTTTTCAAGTGTGATTTTGGCATTGTCATAATCTTCTAAAAGAAAGTAAACCTTGCCAAGTAAATAGAATACGGTATCTGAAGGTGACTTTTGATTTGATAGGTGTTGAAGCTGTTTTTTTGCCGTGGAATAATCTCCGGATTCAATCAGATTCAGTGTACTATTTAAGCTGGTGTCCGATTGAGCATGTCCTTTAGACCATATCATAAATGTTAAAAAAAGTATCAGAGACCACTTCATACCAGCCTCTGATACGTGTTGTTTGAGATATGGTTATGCTCGTTTGCCGAAATCCAGAATTTTTTGTCGTTTTGTACTGAATTTAAGTCCCAAATTGATATTGTATTGGTAGAGTTTAGCGGACCCCAGACCACTCTGAATGGATGAGTTGAGGTCGTACGATCTTGATACAAATAAGGACAATCCTGAGATGCCATATTTTTTGTTCTGACGCTTCTCTCTTTTACTGATTTTACCAAATTGAAAGACGGTGCCTATCCCAAGATCAACAGACAAATCGCCAAATGAAGCCAAACTAGGGTTGTCTGACCAGTCCTGATAGTTTTGATCAATCGTGAATGCGTATCCCGGACTGCACAGACCATAGAATTTGAAACGCCTTTTCTCAGTTTCGGTAATTTTGAAACGAATAGGAACGGCTGCTCCAACTTTGTAGAATTCTCCCCAACTTGCTGTAGACACGCCTTCGGATAGCTGCCGATAAGCATAAGATTTGAATGAGAAGAATTCCAATGCAAAATGTGGCTCAATTCTACCTCTTAAACCATCCTGACGTTTGTGTTTTGGACCAAACATAATTCCCACATTGCTACCGGTTTGATAGTTTTTGAGATTCGCCAATGAATAGTTCGGTTTCCAAATGAGTTTACTGAAGTTCGGACCTCCATATACTTCAATGGTTTGTGCGTTTAACAAACCACCCATAAATACTGTGCTCAACAATAATAAACGTTTCATAAAATTGGATTTTAGTTGAGTACATATATGCCATAAGCAATTAAATTGGATTTAAGATGAGAAGCCTATGGCGTAACAGTATGGACCTGGAATGTGCTGAGGAGTTTGTAGGTGCTTCATTCAAGTGTGTCTTAGGAACTAGGAAGTAATTTTCTTGATTGTCTAATTATCACCTTTGATCGGCTTACCATTTTTATTGATCAGTTCACCATTTTCATAGAACTCGAAGGTCAGGATGTTGCCTGACTTGTCGTATACAGAATGCATACCGTCTTTAATGCCATCAATAAACTTACCTTCCTGGTAAACCTGGCTTCCTTTGGGATAAAATGACCGGCAGTACCCGTCAAATACGTTTCCATCGTAATAGGCAACATAGGTGCCTTCCACCTTTTTATACTCAATTTTATTGCAATCACAATTGGCCGATAATTCTTTGCGCACGCCATCCTCATAATCATACTGAGTAATCAGCTCTCCAAAGTTGTTGTAGTACTTAATCCATTGAACAACACCTTGCAGATAGAGTCTTTCCTCATATTTATTGCCATTTGCTTTGTTGTAGGAATGACACTTTCCATTAAACGCGGTGTCCTTGTAAATCGCAGTACCTGCTTCATTGAATGCGAGTAAATCGCATTGACAAGTATCAAGGTGTTCGGGTAAAACGGTGCCTTCCTCGGTATCTTCAACTTGCTCAAGTTTTTGACCATCCTCCCAGTCCTTTTTGTCACTTTTATCACCACATGCAACTAGTAACAAGCAGACCATCATCATCCATAAATACCTCATTCGAACACACGTTTTACTTTGACAAATCTTTTTGGGTAACCGCTCTGATAATAGTCTGTAATGACTACACCATAATGTCGTTGGGAGCTTGAACAATGAATGAACTTCAAACTATTCTCTTCATTTTCCAGAATGATTCCAACGTGTCCTACCCGTTTGTCACTGGGGTTGGTACCACGGAATAAAATCATATCTCCTTTACGAGCATCTTTTAAGGTCACATCTTTTCCGCAATTGGATAAGCCAGAGGAACTCCTTAAGCAAGTGACACCGACATGCTTGTACGCGTAATTTGTAAACCCAGAGCAATCAAAACATTTACCGGGAGAGCAAGCCCCCCATTTGTATGTCACTCCAATCTGACTTTTGGCATATTTGATCACAGTATCCGCTTTGCTCTCCCAGGATAATGAATCCTGAGATTGACAGATAAAAGTCCATCCCATGCAAAAAATCAAAATAGCGAGTCTCATAGTGCAAATTTAAGTAACTTGTTTCTTTTCGGGATTTGATCATTGAATAATTATGACGAAACTAAGTACAGGTTTGTTTTTACTGGGTCTATGTGTGATTTCGTGCAGCGAATCTTTCGATCAGGTTCCGGAAAAAACTCAATTGACAGCCAAAAATGAGGAACCGACCAAAGTTCTTGAAGTCGAGAAAGACCTTATATTACCACCCATTCAAATAGAAAGAGATTCGATTGCTAAAAAGCTACAGGATAAAATCTCGAAAGGAAAACCATTAGTCGTGCATGCCTTGGTTCCTTTATGCGATAATGAAAATCAAGGCATTGTGCCAGTTGCAAAACATTTGGGTAAGGGACGTGACTTAAGAGGCAATTTATATTGGGGATGTGGTCATGGCATGAAAGCCTATTTTAAAAACAGACACGGTTGGAAGCACGTTCAATCAGATTCAATTGACAGTGATGTGATTCTGGAAAGATCTGTGTTTGTAAAACGTTTCCCCAATCAAGCCAAAGTGTATTTGGTTTGTGATGCCTATGCCGGAGACCAAATGAAGCCATGTTTGGAAAACTATTTTGCGTATTTATCCGGGAAATTTTACTCGGAAATGATACTGGAAAAAGATACCATCCCTTTTAGGGGCGGTGCCGATTTGATTGTGTTTAACGGTCACAACGGTTTGATGGATATGACAGTTGATGTGCCTCAAATCAGTAAATCTGCCTACAAAGAAGGCATGAGTATTTCCTGTTCGTCCAATTACTTCTTTGAAGCATATTATTTAAAAACCGGGAGTTTTCCTTTGATTCATACAACAGGTCTATTGTATCCGGGAGCTTTCATTGTGGATGATGTCTTGACAAAATGGGCGCAACTCAAAACTCCTGAGGAATGTCGTGTAGCCGCCGGAGAAGCTTATCATAGAGAAATGAAATGTGGCAGACGTGGTGGCATCAATTTATTTAAGGGAGGATGGTAAAGTGCTTTTTAGTCTTATTTGCTTTGTTCGTTTTTAAACCACTTGTGGCGCAAAAGGATAGTTGCCGAATCACTGTTGAAGTGGAGGAGAGTTATTTATCCGTTAAACAAAAGGCACTGACTTTAAGATCTAGTTGGAGGAAACGATATCAATCGGCGAGTTCTAACGACAAGCAATCCGTTTTGGATTCGGCCGGACTGGCGTTCAGGGGTTTTCTGTGTGATGAGTTATTGCCCCACTGGCATGGAACGCCATGGGCTTTTAGTGGATATACAGCAGTTCCTAATCAAGGGGAAGTGGCTTGTGGTTACTTAGTGTCTACGTCATTACTGCACATGGGGGTGAATATCAATCGGTATAAAATGGCTCAGCAGGCGCCTGAAGGAGAAGCCAAAACAGTGTATTGCGGTGAAATACCAACTCATATTCATCAAGACACATGTTGGAAGTATTTTAACCGCTTAGATGAAGGCTTATATTTTATTGGTCTGGATAACCACGTTGGCTATTTGAATGTAAAGGCCTCTCACATAGAATTCATTCATTCAAACTACACTGGTGAAACTTGTGTCATGGCTGAATATGCAATGTGCTCCACCCCCTTCAAATGGTCTCAAAATTTCTTTTTAGTACCCATTTCTGGGAATAGAAAGTTTATTAAAAGATGGCTTTTGGGGACTTCTTTTACTATTTATAAATAACTGAAGTTCAATTCAAAAAGGCATAGGTGCCACTTAAGCCCGTCGTCTTGCTCGATTTTTCTTGATGGGTTTGGAGGTAGTCCCCTCTGGTAAGGTCAAGCGTCTTTCAATCTGGATTTCATAAGATACTGAGCCATTTTCAAACCTATGGAAACCGTGATGCGCCCCAAAAATTACTTTTAACCCAAAATATTCTGAGGTTGAGTGATCAGAACCCAAAGGCATTTCAATGCTTGTTTTTCCACTGGCGTTAATGGCATTTTGATCAATTATGAGGAAAGAGAACTCTTTCTTGCTGTCTTTTCCTCTGTTGAAATAAGTAATCAAGGTATCTCCAATTTGAAGTCCATCCAGGTCTACATAAGCTGTTGTGGTATACCCTTGAGTACCATGTTCAGCATCTTCCAAATTAACGTGGTCATTGATGGGGGTAGAGGGATCAATGTCATACATGAGCGATTGGGGACGTTTTTTCAAACGATCACCTGAGGTAGACACGCCTGGTTTAAAATGGTCGTTTAACTGTGATCTAAAGCGGTCTTTTTGATTGATGAGCGTCACGACTTCCTTCACATCCTCTTCGCTGATTACAATATTCTCAACAAAGGTTGAAATCTCTTCCTGATCGTAACGATTGGCGTATCGGGTAATCTTCTTCTGACCATTCATTTTGAGGAAATAGGACACGGCATCCGCTTCACTAGCTTTAGCCAAAGGAACCCTGTTATCGGCTTTAATATCTGAAGATGCCAATAAAGGAATTAAAAATAAGTAGATCAATGCCTGCATAATAATTCGTTTTGGTAGTTTGAATCCAACAAAAATTATTCCACAATCTCGTAATCGTCAAAGTCGTCGTCATCCTCCTTATTAGGCTGGTTGCCAATAGACTGATTCTGGTCAAAAGGATCATCATTTTGAGCCTTTGGTTGAGTCAGTTTTTGAGTCTGAATAATGCCTCTAACGAAAATATTCAAGAGAAAAAATACGCCAATAAATTTAATTATCCAACCAATGATGGGAGTATCTTTTATGTCAACAATGGCACCCATGAACCATCTATTTATGCCATTGTCAACCATTTCCGGTATCATTACACAAGCTGCATAGAGTGCTAAGGTTACCAGTAAATAAATCGTATCAAGTGTTTTATTGCGCCTTTCAGAGTTAAAACTGAAATTACTTAACCCTCTTTGCATCCTGATCTTAAATTGTTGCTTTTCTTGCTTACTTACAAGGTATAAATACAACATCACTAAACCAGCAATTTGAAAGCCGTAGTGTGTGACACCTGTTGACGCTACTCTGCCCAAAACCACCATTGCACTCAAGTTTGCCAATAAATAGTAGTTCGCACTTTTGAGCAGATTTTCTTCAAAAATACCTTTGCGTTCTCCGGCAGTGAGTAAGTTCAAAATCAACATAAAGAAGCCCCAAATCAGGCTCAAAATGATGAAGACAATACCCATGTCAAATAAAAATCCAAGGAGTTTCATGCCGCAAAGATAGCCATCTTATCAAACGGATGTTCATCAAGTTTATCTGTAAAAGATATGGTGTTCAATATTGATTGAGTAAATTTGCGCAAAATTTTCAACTGTGATACAAGCGAATAACGTCTCTCTTCAATATGGAAAAAGGGTTCTTTTTGATGAAGTTAATATCAAATTTACTCAGGGTAATTGCTATGGTGTGATTGGTGCCAATGGTGCCGGAAAATCAACATTTCTAAAAATTCTGGCTGGAGATATCGATCCCAATGGAGGTCAAGTGAGTCTGGAACCCGGTAAAAGAATGGCTGTATTGAGACAGAATCACTTTGAGTTTGATGAATGCACTGTGATGGATACTGTACTGCAAGGACATTCAGATTTATACAAAATCATGAAAGAGAAGGACGCCATTTATGCTAAAGAAGATTTTTCTGAAGCGGATGGTATCAAGGCCTCTGAATTGGAAGAGAAATTCGCGGAAATGGATGGTTGGAATGCCGAATCTGATGCTGCAGCCATGTTGAGTGGACTGGGGATAAAGGAGGACAGCCATCATAAGTTGATGAAGGAACTCAGTGGTAAGGAAAAAGTAAGGGTGCTTTTGACCCAGGCACTTTTTGGAAATCCGGATGTGCTTATTCTGGATGAGCCTACGAATGACCTGGATTTGCAGACCATTACCTGGTTGGAAGATTTTTTGCTGGATTTTAAGAACACCGTGATTGTGGTCTCGCATGATAGGCACTTCCTGGATACCGTTTGTACGCACATTGCAGATATTGATTTTAGTAAGATTAAGATTTTCACAGGAAACTATACTTTTTGGTATCAATCTAGTCAGCTGGCATTGAGACAAAAGCAGGCAGCTAATAAGAAAGCTGAGGATAAGAAGAAAGAGTTGGAGGCATTTGTTGCCAGATTCTCTGCCAATGCATCTAAATCGAAACAGGCGACCAGTAGAAAGAAGTTATTGGATAAAATCAACGTAGAAGAGATTCAAGCATCATCCAGACGCTATCCGGGGATTATTTTTGAACAGCAAAGGGAAGCAGGGAATCAAATTTTGGCTGTAGAAGATTTAACAGCTTCTGGGGACGGCAGAATTCTATTCAAAAACCTAAGTTTCAATGTGAGCAAAGGAGACAAAATTGCTTTCTTGTGTAACGATAGTCTGGCTTTGACCACTTTGTTTGAAATTTTGATGGGTGAGAAGCAAGCGGATAGTGGAAGCATTGAATTTGGTCAGACCATTACTAAGGCTTTCTTACCCAACCATAACGATGGCTTTTTTGATACTGAAGACAATCTGATTGATTGGTTAAGACAATATTCTGAGGAAAAGGATGAAGCTTATATCAGAGGCTTTTTAGGAAAGATGTTGTTCTCAGGAGAAGAGACTTTCAAGTCGGCTAGCGTTTTGTCTGGTGGTGAGAAAGTACGTTGCATGTTGTCTAAGGTTATGTTGGCGCAGGCAAATCTTCTTATTTTGGATGAACCCACCAACCACTTAGATCTGGAATCGATTACTGCTTTGAATAACGGTTTGATTGGATACAAGGGAACGGCTCTGTTCACATCTTACGATCACGAATTTGTTCAGACAGTTGCTAATAGAATCATAGAGATCACACCAGATGTTTTTGTTGATAAGGTGTGTACTTATGACGAGTACATGGCACATGAAACCTACAGAAATCCAATACTAGAGTTGGTATAACTGTTACCAAACAGGCTTTATCTCCTCATGAAACGAGGAAATTATTTTTTAATCACGGTATGCTTGCTCATTGTGGTGGCATCTTTGGCAGAATCCTGCGCTTCCAGAAAAGGTCCCAAAAAGTGTGATGGTTCAAGAGGTGTCAAGACGCCAATGGGGGTGATGTGATAGTCTATTCACCTTCAAGGTCTGCTGGACCAAACTCATTGGCTTCATACCTAATGTCTGATACCGTAAAACTAGATGTACTATCAATTGATAAAACATGTTCGGTATATTGGTCTGCCTGCATGTTGTTGGCCAGAAAGCAATATTCCATTGAGACAGCTTGAGAATTCTCAATTTCAATGAAATCTCGGTATAAATTATCCTCCAGGGTACAGTTAAAAATTGATACATTCTTGCTGTCGAATAGCCCAAACGCACCATATGTGCAATGATGAATTTTGGACTCTTCAACATTAAAGCCAATGCATCTGTGAGCTAAGAAACCTCTTGTTCCACAGCCAAATAAATCCATGTAAGACAGTTCTACATGCATGCAGTCAAAAAACTCCAGAACTTCACCGGAACAATAACTTACCCACGGATCGTCTTTATTGTCGAGTGTTGCATTCTCATGTCCCAAGCTTAAGCTTTTAAGCACAAGGTTTTTACATGACTGAAAAGCAAGCACACTGGCAGATAATTTCCTTGTGAGAATTTCGACACCATACTCATCCATGCCAGAAATCTCGAGATTTTCAACTCCTGTGATAAGAAGCGTTTGGTCATCTTTATCCCAACCACTGTCATCAATGATTTCATCAAATAATACAACCTGCCAACTGGCGTAAGGATTGGCTATGGAACTGTCAATATCATCAAGATAATAGGTGCCACTTTCCAGATAAATATGCGTGTTAGATTGAAGGTGGGCATATAAACTATCTACGTTGTCTACAAAAACGTTTAATACACCATTTTCATCATAATAATGATGAGGGTCAGGCGGTGGTTCAGGCGTCTCGTCTTCAAAATAAGCTTGTGAGGCCGTGCTATCATCCCGGTAAGTCGCCCCGGCATCTAACTCCTCAGATTTCCGATTCTTTTCTTCGGCAGAATCGTTGGCATGTTTCTGATCATCACTACAAGCAACCACAACCGCAATGAGTAGGAAAAAAGAAACCTTGTTAATCATGATTTTTTAGCTACCGCAGTACAAACACTCTTCTTCTTCGTAATTGTCCAATTCGGGTTGAGTCTCAATCTCTGGTTGTAGCTTTAATTTTAAATCGTAAATCGCTTGTTGTGTTTCTCCATCTTTAAAAAGGTCACCGGTTAATTGCGACTTTAATTGGGCTATTTGATCTTTAATTTCTTGTTCTGACATAATCGTGTAATTAGAACTTTGAAATTGGGTCAAAAAAAGTAGTTTTCAAAAAAGAGTTACGCACAATCCTGAGTTAAGATCAACCATGGAAATGGATGTCTTTAAGTTTAAAGATTCGGTATGCGCACATTTATTGGTATTTGGTTGCTCAACAAGGTCATTTCGACCAACGCCGAGAATTGAAAATCAGTGGAGCTAAATCTCTGCTAATGGTAGGAACGTAGATTTCTCCGCGTTGGTCGAAATGACTATTTAAGTACTAAAACAACCAAATACCAATACAGTGTCAATTATTTGAAGGCTATATACACGTCTTCTGCCGCAGAGATTTTTTTAACCACACCTCTGAACTCAGCATAATCTTTGGCTTCAATGTTATTTCGTTTTGGTTTAACCACCCTTTTTATTTCTACCACGTTGTCAGGCAATTCCTTGAAGGTAATGGAGTAGAAGATGTGTGGTGATGACACCTCAAAGTTCTTTGGAAGATCCATGATCTGAGATCCTTCAGGTAGTTTCACAGTGGTAGTTGTTTCAAAATTATCAGTAGAGTGGTACGACCAGAAGTTAAAAGGATGCTGTCTGTCGTCTTTTTGAAGATCTGAAATATCAACAACTGGTCCAAACAAAGGTGGTTTAATTGCCTGCAGTCCGCCAATAGATTTTACCTCACCGTCTACAGTAAATTCGCCACTTACCTCAAAATAAGGCGCTAAATTGTCCTGGTTAACGAGCTTAAACGTATCCACTTCAAGGTCCGATTCAAAGTCATCTTTATAAATCTCCGTCACGGCTTCCTTTAAATCTGACTTGCTGATGCCATCGAAATAACGTCTCCATAAGGACGCTTTATACCCTTCTGCCTTCAAACTAGTGCTTATTTTAAGGTCACTTCCGTCAACAACAACGGTAGAGTTTCGGGTGTATTCATCACGAATCAACTGAGTATTGGGGATGTTGATCAAGTCGCCCGCTTGCTCTTTGCCCGAATTTGGAATGACCAAGGCCTGAGCATTCATAATGGAGTTTGGCATGGCTCCAAATGGCAAGGTGTTGTCGGTTAACTCCTGAAACAAGGTCCCTTCATCAAGGTCAATTTTAATAATGCAGTGGTTGAATCCAATTGACGGTAAAGTCAATGAATTTTCTCCGTTGTCCCTGGTGTTCACCAGAACTAAATTGGTTTTTATACCAGCTTTATTTGCCAGGGCATGGTAGAGTGTTGACATGTCTTTACAGTCTCCCAGCTGTGTACTGATTGTTTTTCTTGGTTTTTGTGGGACAAAACTACTCTGTCTGAAAGACACAGAACTGTATTTAATATTCTCACTCAAGTACGTGTAGATGAGTTCTGCTTTTTCTCGCTGACTTAGGTCACCTTTATCTTTAAAAATTTCCTGATAAGTCTGATCAATGTTGTAGTCCTCATTGGCTCTGGGAATTGCCAAATCACTGTACCAGGTAGAAATATCCTCCCACTCGTTTAGGGTAGAGAAGTGGACACAGATTCCAGTCTCCAGTAGGTTTGGCATATAATCTTCTATGTCACATTTTTCAGGAGATTCAAGTACCCACTCATACAATTTAAAATCATCTACGTCCTTGATAGTTGCTTCAACATCAAAGTTCTTTTGCTCATAATGGATGTCGTAATCCTTTGGTGTGTAAAGTCTGAATACTGATTTTTCAACAGGAACAAAATCATTGAAAATGTGGTCGCACCAGAACTCTTTTGCCAGTTTTCCACCAGTATAATTCTCCCTTCTGTAAGAAATATGGATCACGTCTCCAACCTCAAGGGTCGGAAATACTAATTCATTGTAGTTTCTTTCTGCAGCGATTTTTTCACCATTCTTTTTTAGAACGTCTGCTTTGGTAACTATCAATCTCTGGCTGTAGGGATTGATAGGGATAGAGGTCTCTTGCCAGTATTCAGCGCCTGTTTCATTGAGCATTTGAATGGCGTATTCGTCAAAGGCAATAGAACTACCTTCTGGGTAGATTACCTGGTTCACTTCATGATGGATGTAGCGATAGTTGTCTTCCTCAGAAGAAATATCTTCCATCTGTATTTTTTTGATGGCCTCTTCACGGTCTTCATAAATGAGTGAGCTTAAAGGATCTTTTTCCTGAATTTCCCGCAAAATCTCTCTTGCACTAAATTGATTTGGATCATACTCAATGGCTTTTTGCAGGTCACGAATCGCACTATTTAAATCACCTATCCCAAGATTAATATAAGCTCTGTTCAACCAAAGTTGAGAATAATAAGGAGTGGAACCGATTGCCTTATCAATGTATTTGCGTGCTTCAAAATACTCGCCTCTATCGTAATAATACAGTGCCAGGTCATTAGAAAAATCGTAGGATTCAGGGAATTCGTTGTGACGTGTAATCATCAATTTCTCCATCTTTTTATAAGACTTGGCTTCCTTGTATTCCTTCTTCAGTACTTTAAAAATTCGATCGCTGTAATTCGTTTTGAGATAATTCTGCAAGATGGCCAGTGTCTTTTTAGTTGAGGCACCCTTGCTTTTTTCAACGCTGAATTTGAATAGCACAAATTTTGAATTCTCAGGATACATGGCGTAGCCCTTTTCTATCAACTCAAACATTTCCTGATAGTCCTTTCTGGCAGAGCTTAATTCGATTTTATAATCGATCGATAATTGACTATCTGCGCCTCTTTTTCTGCTAATGTCCAATAAGTTTTCCTCTGCTTTTTGATAGTCTTCATTGTTCATGTTTAGTCTAAAATCATAGATATCGAAAAAATACAGATCAGGATAGCTGCTTCTAATTTCCTCAATCGTAGACAATAGTTTGGTTCTATCCTCTTGTTCAGATAAAATTTCCAACAACTGAACTTGCATGATTGGGTTATTAGGAAATCTGTCAAGCCCATTTTGAATGACCTCCATGGCCTCATCAATCATGCGGTTTCTCATGTAGGCTTTAGTCAATAAAACATAGTTCAAACCATTGTCAGGGTTGGTTTCAATTTTTTTCTTGAAAAAAGTTTGGCTGAAGTGAGGGACAACATCTCCCAATGATGACTCGTCGGCCTTCTGATAAGACTGATTTTTTTCAGTGCTGCTGAGTCCTTTTACCATGTAACCATCTTCATCCACGAATCTTAGAATGAAATTGGGATAACTTGTTTCATGCGTAAAACCTACCTGAACCAATACACGGTTGTAGCCACTATTTAGTTTCACCTTTCTCTTGAAAACATCCATGTCAGTCATACGCTCCGTTTCTTCAGCAATTACCAAAACATCATTCACCCAAACTTTCAGGCTTCCACCTGCACCCATCGATAAAATCACTTCTTGCTCACTGTCAGATTTTACAAATGATTGGAAATAGGTGATGCCCTGGCGCTCGCTAAAATGTTCTTTTGGCGATACCCATGGGTCTGCTTGTGTCGCTTCAGGAACGAACCAGGAAATGTCCGCGTTTTTGGCAGATTTAAACACAGCGTTCGCATCAGGTTCATTAATGGGCGCGTAATCTTTGTCGAATCCACTTCCCACAGTGTTGTCAAAAACGCCGAGATATTGCCAATCTCTTATGCACTCTACTTTATCCCAATAATTGCGACCATAGGTGAAGTTGTTGGAAGAGATGTAATGCATGGCCAGTACATAGTTCAAGGAACTCAAGATGCTGCCATTGACCTTTGGATTTTTCGGAAACGACTCTAAAAATGACAGTCTTTCGCTTTCTAGTTTGCCGTAGTCTTCAACCACCGCACTCTCAAACCAGAGAGAAAAAAGATAGGGTGAAGGATTATCCAGCTCTGGGAAAAGTGCTTTGAACTCGGAGAGATTGTCGCCAGTGCCTTCCAAACTGTTCAGAAGCAATGTGGTTAAAATAGCGTCTACTTTGAGTGGTGCTTCACTCGCTGCAGATCTCAGGTCAGTGCGAATCTCCTCAATCGACTTGGAGGACATGTTTTTCCAAATCTCATCAATTTTGGAGGCTTGAAGTGTAAGAGAATATCCCAGGATGGATACAAGTAATAATGCTTTTTTCATAATAAAATCGGTCGTTTGCCCCAAAATAGGAGTTTTTTCTGAGGTATGGAGGCATTATCGCGTCAATAATTAGTTAATTAACCTGCCAACTCTTCGATCTGTTGTATGTTACAATAAGCATCATTCTGGTTTGTTGAGAACTTAATGGGCTGAGTGCAAAGGGATATCATTACTTTTATCCCATGATTTTAAGGTTCATACTCGTTTCTGCACTGACCCTGGCGTTTGCTACAGGTACATTCGGGCAGACAAAGGAAAAAGCAGACAAAAAAAAGTATAAAGAGACCAATGACGCCATTTTTAGTCTGATATATGACAATGAACTATCAACCACTTTTGGGGCGAATCACCTTTTGGCAGATCACCAGGTGCTAAGTCGATTGCAGAACCGTTTTGTACCTACTAAGTTATTTAGAAAAAAGGACAGTAAGTTGGCCAATATTGGAAATGGTCTTTTCAGACTGGTTAAAGTTGGAATAATTGACTACCCGATTACATTTTTAAGTTCAACCACACAAAGAGAAGTATTCGGAACCAAATTTAGACTTGAGTCATTCAACACCCTGGAAGATCAGGCTCATATTAATTTGGGCTCACCTTTTGCTTTTGGGGCCAAACAAAGTAATGCGTCCATATCAATTTTGGACTCTCTTGGAGCGTATGATTTGAACCTCATCAATGCTGCCGGGGCAGAGGCCAATCGGTTTATGGCAGATTTGTCGCAAAAGAACATGTTTTTGAATGGTGACTTTATGTATGAAGAAGCATTGATGTTCTTATTTACCAATAATGATTTGGCGATACACAATACATTGATTAACGACTATGGTGGAGACAGAATGGAAAATTATGTCGATAATATCAATGCCACCTATGGTGCCGGGTCCATTGATAAAGCAAAATTGAAGATACTATCGTTCATTGATATGGGGGCAGATCCAATGAATTTTGCGGCTTTGATAGGAATTGGGAAATACATTGCTAAAGGCGAAGAGATGATGGATTTGTTTTGGATTAAAGCTGGCGAGCGCATTAAGTATTTACCGAGTGTAAAGATGAATTTGGCGCCATTTGGACCATTGTTGAACTACCAGAATTTCATCAAATTTGATCATTCAATGTTCGAATTGGATGTAAAGCATGCCGCAGTATCCTATGTCAAGTCATTTGGTGTAGATTTAAAGGCCTTTAATTTGTTGTTTGGAGAGAAGAAAAGACTGTCTATTGATGCTTTGTTGTCTATTTGGGATCAACCGGAAATGAGTTTCAAAGTAAAGGATGTTTACGAGACGGTACAAGGTTTTGGGGGGAGTGGTGCAACGACTTTTAATTATAGGATTTTCAATAAATTCAATGCCTATCTTCAAGGAACTATTGGTTACAAATCAAAAGGTTATCAGGAAGGGCTGTCCTTGAATAACGACCTTATTTTTAATATTGGTTTTGCATACAGATAGGCTCAAAACAGTATATTTGGGCTCCAAATTTTTATAACTATGCCATCATTCAAAGTATCCAGATCAATCAACATTAAAGCGTCTGCAGAAAAGATTTTTGAAACCTTATCAGATTACCACCACTGGCAAGTTTGGTCGCCATGGCTCATTCAGGAACCGGAAGCTAAAGTTACAGTTCAAGAAGATGGAAAATACTATGAATGGGAGGGGAAAAGAGTAGGCTCAGGAAGTATGACCCTCACTAAGGCACTTCCAAATGAAGCCATTGAAATGGACATTGCTTTCTTGAAACCATGGAAGTCTAAGTCTCAGGTAACGTTTAAGTTAAGATCGCACAGTGATTATACAGAAGTGACCTGGGATATGAATGGAAGTCTGCCGTTTTTTATGTTTTGGATGAAAGGCATGATGGATGCCTGGGTAGGAATGGATTATGAAAGAGGTCTGATGATGTTGAAAGAGTACATTGAATTGGGGGCTCCACAGACCAAATTGAATTTCATTGGTAATGGACAATTTCAGGGAATTTCCTACGTAGGTATAAAAGTAGCTTGTGGAAAGAAGCAAATGCCAGATACCATGAAAAAGGCCTTTGGAGATTTACATGCCTATTTTGAAGCCAACCCCGGTATTGCGGAAGGAGATGCATTTACAATCTATAGTGTTTGGAATCCGGTAAAAGATAAGATAGAATACACGGCTGGCATGCAAGTGAAAAGTATACCATCAGACTTGCCAGGACAATTTGTGTCTGGAAATATCCCAACAACTCCGGTTTACACGGTTCAACATGTAGGACCCTATCACCATTTGGGGAATGCCTGGAGTACACTGTACACCATGCAAAGAGGTAAGGAATTTAAAAAG
>JAUILH010000219.1 GCA_030433115.1 Bacteroidia bacterium
ATTGAATCTCGGTGGAGGTAAAGCCGTCATTATTGGAAATTCAAGAACAGATAAATCAGAAGCCCTTTTTAGAAGATTCGGAAGATTTGTTGACAGTCTGGGTGGTAAATATATCACAGCAGAAGATGTGGGCATTAATCCTAAGGACATGACATGGGTTAATATGGAAACCAATCATGTAGTTGGACTTCCCGGAAAAAGTGGCGATCCATCTCCGGTAACCGCTTATGGTGTGTATGTTGGTATGAAAGCCAGTATCAAGAAATTAACAGGAAGCGATAGTCTGGCAGGTACAAAAGTGGCTGTTCAGGGGGTTGGACATGTAGGAGAGTATTTGGTCAAACATTTGAGAGACGAAGGTGCCGATATTTACATCACAGACATTCATGAAGAGACTCTGAAAAGAGTGAGTTTGGAGTATGGAGCCAAAGTAGTTGGTCTTGACGAGATTTACGATATTGATATGGATGTTTATGCACCATGTGCTTTGGGAGCTACTGTTAATGATGATACCTTATCTAGATTGAAGTGTTCAATTATTGCAGGAGCGGCGAACAATCAGTTAGGAGAAGAAACGAAACATGGTGCTGATGTCATGTCTAAGGGAATTTTATATGCCCCGGATTTCATGATCAATGCTGGCGGTGTCATTAATTGCTATTCAGAAGTGAAAGGCTTGTCTGCTGAATGGGCCATGGATAAGGCTGAAGAGATTTACAACACTACTTTGGAGATTTTGAATAGATCAGGAGAAGAAGGAGAGCCATCTTACGCCATTGCTAACAAGATGGCTGAGGAAAGAATTGAATCAATCGGCAAAGTCAGCTTATCATTTAAAAGCTAAAAGTATATGCTTCTAAACAGAAGACATCTTAGAATCAAAGTTTTGCAGGAACTCTATGCCTTTTATCAATCGGATGAAAACGATTATGTGTTGCGGGAAAGAGAGTTGGATAAGAGCATAGATAAAATGCACGAGCAGTTCGTGTATTGGATGTCTTTGTTTCATGAACTCAAGCATTTTGCCGAAAATCGAATAGAAGAGAATCGAAATAAGCGTTTGCCTAGTCAGGAAGACTTGAATCCAAACCTCAAATTTGTCAATAACAGAGTGTTTGAGGTGTTGGCGGTCAATAAGGAACTCCGAAGATACATAGAGCAGTACAAGGTTTCCTGGGAGCAAGAAACCATCAAAAAGTTGTTCAATCAGATCAAAGAATGCGAGAAGTATAAAAATTATATGGCTGATGAAACGTCTTCATTTGAAGATGACCAGCAATTTGCTGTGGCCATGTTTAAATTGGAAGTGGCAAACTTTGAACTGATTCATCATATTCTTGAGGAGAAGAGCATTTTCTGGTTGGACGATATTGATTTGATTTGTTCAATGGTGATAAAGACGATTAAGCAGTTGAAGCCAGACGCCGATGAATTCACACCTCTTCCTAAACTCTTCAAGGCAGATGACGATGAAGAAGATTTTTACAAAACGCTGTTTAGAAAGACCATCATGCGCGATGAGGAAATCTCTAAACTGATCAACTCTAAAACCGATAATTGGGAGTTGGATAGAATTGCGAAAATGGACGTGATTTTGATGAAAATGGCAGTAACAGAAGCGCTCGAGTTTAAGACTGTGCCTCTCAAGGTGTCTTTGAACGAGTACATTGAAATCTCAAAGTTTTACAGCACACCAAAAAGCAACGGATTTATCAATGGAATTCTGGATAGGATTTTCGATGAACTCAAGAAAAACGGAGAAATAAAAAAAATGGGCAGAGGCCTTTTAGAATAAACAAAAATGAAATACTTAGTAATCATATTAGCATTCGGTTTAATGGCCGTGTCTTGCGATCAAAAGGGTAGCAAGAAGCCTTTGAAAAAGCCTGACTCAAGCTTAATTAATGAGGAAAACCCAGCAGAACTTACTTTTGCAGAAACTACTTACGACTTTGGGGAAATTGCTCCTGGCGAAAAAGTCACCAAGGAATTTGAATTCACAAATACGGGTAAGTCACCACTTAAAATTGTGGACGCCCAGTCTAGTTGTGGTTGCACTATACCAACGGTTCCCAAGAAAATGTTTGAGCCGGGTGAGTCTGGCGTCATAAAAGTTGTTTTCGACAGTATTGGAAAAGCTGGAAATATTAAGAAGAAGATCAGAGTTTCAGCCAATACTTACCCAAATACAACTACGGAAATTTATCTAATAGGAAAAGTAGCAAGCTAATGAAATCATTGATCATCGTATTGGGGGTAGTTGCTCTGGCAGCTTGTTCAAGAAATGAGGACAAACAAGAAAAAACGGACATCCAACCTCCCAAAGGCATGAAAGTGAAGGTTGAGGGTGGTCTGAATGTCCCGGTCTTAGAAGAATTAGATACACTGAATCCACCAGTGCTCACATTTAAAGATACAATTTACGACTTTGGAAGTGTGGATGAAGGAGATGTGGTGAAGCACGTATTTGAATTTGAAAATACCGGCTCGTCTCCACTGATTATTGTGGATGCCAGTTCATCCTGTGGTTGCACAATTCCATCCGTGTCTCAAGAGCCAGTTCTGCCGGGTGAAACAGGAAAGGTTAAGGTGAGATTTGATAGTAAAAATAAAAGCGGAAACATCTCCAAAAAAATAAGGGTGTCTGCCAATACATACCCCGAGCCAATTACAACAGTAATCCTAAAAGGACATGTTAAGAGCTAGTCTGTTCGTTTTAAGTTTAACGATTTTATGGGCGTGTTCTGAAGATCAAAAAGAGGAACAGAGTTCCGTGATAGATGAGGAGCCTGAGTCGGTTCTCAGAGATTCTTTAGAAACTGGTTTAGCTGATTCGGAAAGAGAACCAGATTATGAAGAAATAGTCGATTCCTCTCAGTTGTCTGATGTATTGACTCAACAAATTAACCCATTAATAGATGATTATCCAGCAGATTCTCTTGAACCTGCAGTGCTCAAATGGGACACCATTCATCATGATTTTGGGGTGCTTTCAGAAGGAGAAATTGTAGAATTCGATTTTGGGTTTACCAATAAGGGAAAAACACCATTGGTTATTGCGGAGGCCTATAGCAGTTGTGGTTGCACGGTGCCTTCATTTCCGGTTGAGCCCATATTGCCTGGAAAAAGGTCAAATATTCATGTGAGATTTAACTCAACGGATAAAGAAGGCAAAGTATTTAAAAGAATAGTAGTTTTGGCCAATACTTACCCGGAAAAAGCAAATGTGGTTAGTATTAGTTGTGAAGTAAAAAAATAAATAAAAAGGAGAGATATGGATATGTTATTGATGTTGGGGCTGGTTTTTTTAATCATGTATTTTACCATGATCAGGCCTCAGGTAAAGAAACAAAAGGAGCAGAATAAATTCAGAAATGAAATCAAGGCAGGTACCAAGATTGTGACCATTGGCGGCATTCATGGAAAAGTGACAGACGTTAAGGAAACAACAGTTATTATAGATACGGGCAATGGTAACAAGTTGAAAGTTGAGCGTCAGGCGATTTCAATGGACTCAACCGTGGCATTGGAACAGTAGTCGCCATGGTATTAGGAGTTACTGGCGGCATTGGGGCAGGTAAATCTTTGGTTTGCCAGATTTTCAGTGGACTGGGAGTTCCTATCTATAATTCTGACCAAAGAGCCAAAGTTCTCATGCAGGAACATGAGGGACTACGTGGTCAGATAAAAGCGCATTTTGGGTCTGAAGCATACCTGGATGGCAATCTGAATCGCGCGCATCTTGCAGAGCAAGTATTTTCGGATGAATCTCAATTAAAATTGCTCAACAGTTTGGTACATCCGGCCGTTGGAGCTGATTTTATAGAATGGAAGCGGAATTCATCTTCATTGGCACCTTATTTAATCAAAGAAGCGGCAATTCTTATTGAAAGTGGTGCCCATAAAACTGTAGACACCATTTGCGTAGTAAGCGCTCCGGAGTCCGTAAGAATCGATCGTGTGGTCCAAAGAGACCAGGTTGATGCTGATGCGGTAAAAGCCAGAATGGCCAATCAAATGACTGATGAGACTCGAGTGGGATCTGAACTCTGCAATGCAGCAACCTCACGACCTTGATCTTGGCCAACATCCGCGCCTTGCGGGCATTGCTGTTCGACAGAGTGAGATTATCGCGGTCGATCAGTCCCACCGGCGTACG
>JAUILH010000220.1 GCA_030433115.1 Bacteroidia bacterium
CCTTGTAATTCTGCTCTCCATATTTATCAATGATACATTGTTTGATGTGGTCGGCAATGGCTTGTGTTTCTGAAGCCAACATGGTGGTTTGGTTGACTACCCCCAGTTTACTTAAGTTTTTTGCAGGATCGAAATGGTCTGAATACCGTCCCATAAAGTAATCGTCAAATTCACTTAAATCTCGCTTGCCCACAATAAATTCGCCCAAAATTTGAGCTTCAGTCATGTTTTTGATCACAATACTGGCTGCCTGAGAGTTGCTATGACTGAAGGTGGCTCTGGTTTCTTCGTGTTGAGGTTTGCCGTGTATCAAAACAGAAAAGTCATCTTTACCTAGCTTGTAAGATCGGTTCCAAACCTTTTCTACAAACGGGCAGGTGGTGTTGTATTTTTGAACTTCAATGCCTTTAGATTTTAGTAATTCCTCAATGGCAATGGTGGTTCCAAAAGCAGGGATTATGACCACGTCTTCGTTGGTCACTTCATCCCAGTCAATCAATTGATTGCCTTCCGTATCCATGATAAAGTCAATCCCTCGTGAATTGAGGTCTGCATTCACGGTCGGATTATGAATCATTTGGCTGAGCAGGTAAATTCGTTTTCCCGGATTTTCCTCAACGGCCCTGTAAGCTATTTCAATGGCATTTTCAACACCATAACAAAAACCAAAATGACGTGGAATGATCAGTTCCAGATTCCCAAAATTCAAAATGCTTGGAGAAAAATCCTTTTTCCTGGGGTCTTTTGTTTTTCTGTGGGCTTTTACTTTCCCAATAAAATTAGACCGATAGAACTCTGGAACATCAAATTGCTTCATAACTCAAAATTAAACAAGCAAATTGATTGATGGTTCAAAATAGTCTGTAAAATATTTTACTCATCAATTTGCTGAACTCCATATTCTAGATAACCAAACCTGTCTTCTTTGATTATGAAAAGGGGAATGTAAGTTGTGAGGCTAAAATTGTGTCTACCCAGTGCTTCCGGTTTCTTGCCAAGATATATGTCGTATCCATAATTGAGAAAAATAGGTCCCAATGCGAGCCCTAATTCCGGTCTTATGGAATTAATTCGTTGATCTCTTTCATAGAACTTTCGTGCAAAATTTAACTTGAAATTGCCACCAGTAGCAATGAGGTGCACGGCTACAAATAATGAAAGTTTACACTCATATATAGAATTTTGTGCATCTCCATCGACCCCTAAAGAAATGCCTCCAATGCCCAAACCAAACCCACTGGATAAGGTCATTAATGAATAGGATGCACCTATATGCTGCCCTTTGTTAAACCTGACTTCTGGTGTGAAACCTGTCATTAAGTATGTTGTGGAGCCACTTGCAGGGGTGCTTCCGACTAATTTAAACAACGATTTGGGCGTCTGAAAATCAAGTTTTGCATGAGACGGTGAGGCATCTGAAATTTCGTCTTGAGCGCTTACAGAGAGGATTGAAAACAGGGAAAAAACACCTACTACAACTATGATTATGGATGGTCGCATACTTTTATTTGGGTACAAAGTTGAAAAAATCCACAAAAACAAGTGTTTAAATTGTGGCTTCCTCAATAAAGTACTATCTTTGCGGCCCGATAAAGGATAATTATGGCTGATCGGAGCCTAAGTTAAATTTCTCTCATCCAATCCGATTAAGTGATGAGATACAAATCTGACCAAAAATGGCAGAAGACAAAAAAGAATCAACTGAAAAAGTTGAAGAAGTAGTGGAAAACACTGCAGATGCAGTAGAAGCAAAATCAGAAGCTCCTAGTGCCTCCGCTGAAGCTTCAGGCGACACGCGGAAAGAAGAGGCAAAAGCCGAAACTCCTAAAAAAGAATCTAAGAAAGCAGAGAAAAAGCCTGAGGCTGCTCCAGTTCCGGACAAAGATTTTGACTGGGTAGGTTATGAGCAAGGAATCGAGTACTCCCAAGAAGAAAGAAAAGAATTCGATGGTATGTACGAAGGTACTTTAACTCAGATTGCTGAGAAAGAAGTGATTCAAGGTACTGTTGTTGCACTTACCAAGAAAGAGGTTGTAATCAACGTTGGTTACAAATCTGAAGGTGTGATTGCCGCAAACGAATTCAGGTATAACCCTGATTTAAAAGTTGGAGATACGGTTGATGTATTTGTGCATTCTCAAGAGGACAGCACAGGTCAATTAGTCATCTCTCATAGAACTGCAAGAGTTCACCAAGCTTGGAATAAAGTTAATGAAGTACTTGAAACAGGTGAGGTCATCACTGGTTTTGTTAAGTGCAGAACAAAAGGTGGTTTGATCGTAGATGTATTCGGTATTGAAGCGTTCTTGCCAGGTTCACAAATTGATGTGAAGCCTATTAGAGATTACGATATTTACGTAGGTAAAAACATGGAATTCAAAGTGGTTAAAATTAACCATGAGTTCAAAAACGTGGTTGTATCACATAAAGCACTTATTGAGGCTGAGCTTGAAGAACAAAAGAAAAATATCATCTCTGGACTTGAAAAAGGACAGGTATTGGAAGGAACTGTTAAGAACATCACATCTTACGGTGTATTCATCGATTTAGGAGGTGTAGATGGTTTGATCCATATTACAGACTTGTCATGGGGTAGAGTAAACCACCCTGAAGAAATGGTTGAATTGGATCAGAAGATCAACGTTGTAATCCTTGACTTTGATGATGATAAGAGAAGAATTGCATTAGGTCTTAAGCAATTGCAAGATCATCCTTGGGATAAGTTACAAGAAGGTCTTAAAGTTGGTGACAAAGTGAAAGGTAAAGTGGTTGTATTGGCTGACTATGGTGCGTTTGTTGAAATTGCGCCAGGTGTAGAAGGCTTGATCCACGTTTCTGAAATGTCTTGGTCACAGCACTTGAGATCTGCTCAGGATTTCTTGAAAGTAGGAGATGAAGTAGAAGCTGAAGTATTGACTTTAGACAGAGAAGACAGAAAAATGTCTCTTGGTATGAAGCAATTGATGCCAGATCCATGGGATGGAATCGATACGAGATACCCAGTTGACTCTAAGCACACTGCTAAGGTGAGAAACTTTACGAACTTTGGTGTGTTTGTAGAGCTTGAAGAAGGTGTAGACGGATTGATCCACATTTCTGACTTGAGCTGGTCTAAGAAGATTAAGCACCCATCTGAGTTCTGTAAGGTGGATGATGAAATGGAAGTAATCGTGTTGGAAGTGGATGCTGAAAACAGAAGATTGTCTCTAGGTCATAAGCAGCTTGAAGAGAACCCATGGGATGTATTCGAAGGCGTATTTACAGTTGATTCTGTGCACCAGGGAACCATTATCAACATGGCCGGAGCAAACGGAATCGTATCATTGCCTTACGGTGTTGAAGGATACTGTCCTAAGAAGCACTTGAAGAAGGAAGATGGTAAAAACGCTAAAGTGGATGAGACTTTAGATTTCAAAGTTCTTGAATTCAATAAAGAAGGCAAGAAAATTGTCATCTCTCATACGGCAACATTCGATGAAACTGTTGGAGACGATCACGAAAGTGGAAGTGACGATAAGAAGTCTAAAGGTAAAGGCAAGTCTACTTCCAGAGCTGTGAAGAATATCAACGAGAGAAATGAGAAAACTACTCTTGGAGATTTGGATGCTCTAGCAGCCCTTAAAGACAAAATGGACGGTAAGTAAGATCGTTCTTTTAATAAAATCAATCCCGTTTCGTCCGATAGTTATCGGTATCGAAACGGGATTTTTTGTATCTGGACTTTGCTGGCATGTTATCTCTAGCATGACACCGAAACTTCCCACCACCCTCCTCAACGCGAACTCAGAGGAGTCTGCATAAGTGGGTGAGACTCTTTCATCCTCATTCTTCGGATTCTGAGTAGGGTTAGAAAGTGTGGATTGGTAAGTCATTAGTTGATTGATACTTCCCAACACCCTCCCAACACGAACTCAGAGGAGGCACGACGAAAGAGTCTGCCCATTACAAGCAAAACCCTTGCGTCACATAAGTCCTTGATAAAACGAATTTATCCGTCTTAAATATTATATTTGTGCAATCTAATTTGAATGGAGCAGATTGAGATCATAGGTGAAAAACAACTGGAACTCACCATTAATAGACTTGCTTTCGAGCTCATCGAACAACATTCCGATTTTCAAAAAACCGTTATAATAGGTCTTCAACC
>JAUILH010000064.1 GCA_030433115.1 Bacteroidia bacterium
CTAACAGACTCAAATCCGTGCTTGAAAAGATCAACGGACATAAGGTAGATGTAGGCGGGTTAGATATCACTTTCTACAGAGATGATTTCAGACGGCGTGATAAGCCAATTATCCCAAGTGCTACCAATATAGATTTTGTCATAGAAAACAAGCATGTTGTTTTGGTGGATGATGTGTTCTACACAGGAAGAACCAGTCGTTCAGGATTGGATGCACTGCTTGCATTCGGTAGACCATTGTCTGTTGAGCTACTCTGCCTGATAGAAAGAAGGTTCAGCGCTCAATTGCCGATCAGACCTAATTATGTAGGCTCTTCGGTCGATTCTTTGAGTTCAGAAAGAGTGCTGGTAGAGTGGCAGGAAGTAGAGGGAAAAGATAGTGTGAAATTGTATAGAAGTATGGAAGATCATGGATAGATTGAGCGTGGAACATTTACTGGGTATCAAGGATCTGAATGAGAAAGACATTCAAATGATTTTCAAGACAGCCGACAGCTTCAAGGACGTGCTAAATCGTCCAATAAAGAAAGTCCCTTCGTTGAGAGATATTACCATTGCCAATCTGTTTTTTGAGAATTCAACCAGAACAAGACTATCGTTTGAATTAGCCGAAAAACGCTTATCTGCAGACGTTGTTAATTTCTCGGCTGCCTCTTCTTCAGTGAAAAAGGGTGAAACGCTCATAGATACAGTCAATAATATCTTGTCCATGAAAGTTGACATGGTAGTGATGCGTCACCCCAATCCCGGTGCACACGAATTCCTCTCCAAACACATTGATGCCAAGATTGTCAACGCCGGAGACGGCACACACGAACACCCCACACAAGCTTTACTAGACGCCTACTCAATCAGAGAAAAACTGGGTGTGGTAGATGGAAAAAAAGTGGTGATTGTTGGGGATATCAAACACAGCAGAGTGGCCTTGTCAAACATCTACTGCCTTCAGAAACTTGGAGCAGAAGTGATGGTGTGCGGTCCAACAACCTTAATTCCAAAGTACATTGATGCTCTGGGCGTGAAAGTGGAACACAATCTTCAGAAGGCTCTTGAATGGTGTGATGTGGCCAATATGCTCAGAATTCAATTGGAACGACAAGACATTAAATATTTTCCTTCTTTGAGAGAGTACTCTATGTTGTTTGGATTGACCATGGACCACCTCAAACAATTGGACAAAGACATTGTGGTTATGCATCCTGGGCCAATTAATCGGGGCGTTGAAATTAGCAGTGAGGTCGCAGATTCTGACCAGTCCATCATACTCGATCAGGTTGAAAATGGAGTGGCGATTCGAATGGCGGTGATATATTTGCTGGCTTCAAACATCAATCGCTAAAAAAAAATATTAACTTTGAGAAAAGCGCTAGAGAAATGAATTTTGAAAAGGAGACGCACGACAATTATACTTTGATCAAATCAAAGGTGGATAAATTGGATACTGGAAACGCGCCAGAATTAAAAGGAGAATTGGTATATCTGAACAAGCAGGGGGTGAGTAATATCATCATCGACTTGAGTGATACAAGGTATTGTGATTCTTCGGGATTAAGTGCCATTTTGGTTGCCAATAGATTGTGTAAAGGAGCGAACGGATCTTTTGTTTTAACTGGATTACAGGATTCTGTGATGAAGTTGATCACCATTTCTCAACTGCATACTGTATTGAATATTTCGGCCACCGCTGATGAGGGAATAGATATGCTCTCAAAACTCAATGCAGATAACTAGATTGTTTACGCCTAACCTACTTATATGAAACACTTTTTACTCGCTACACTTTTTATTTTAAGTTTATCTGGTTTGAAAGCGCAATGCACACCAGATCCTCAATTCACATCTCCGGGTATTTATCCTGACAGTGCGACTAATTTTAAGACAGCTTATACCTACAATCCATACGAACAAGTTATAACGGCCATTGTACCTCTGGATACCATGGTTGAGATCATCCCCGGATTTCCGCAAACCGTTCCAATTGACAGTATTGTGATTGATAATATCAGTGGTTTGCCTCCAGGCTTCACCTACGAATGTGCAGATCCTAATTGTACTTTTCTGGGAGGAACAACCTCTTGTGCAAGAATTTATAGTTTAACCAATCCTGCAAACGCAGATATTGGGACCTATGTACTTACCATTGATTTGACGGCATATTCTATCATTTCTCAGCAATCTACGTTGACCTACTATAAAATAGATGTGGTTGACTCTGCTAGTCTCAATGTTCCTAATCAGGAGATTGAAAAGATAGAGATGAAACAAAATGTGCCGAATCCGGTTGATGAAATCACGTACATTGACTATAACAGTGGGTCAAATACAGATATTTCCTTTTCAGTAATGAATTTACTTGGAGAAGTGGTATATACCAAAAACATTTCAGCTAAAAGAGGTCATAACAGAATTGCCTTTGACGCCTCAGATTTGAAATCCGGAATTTACTTGTATACCATTGACAATGGCTATGTGAGTCATGGTAAGAAAATGATGGTTCGATAATATTAATTTATTTTTTTCCCGGCAATCTTCTTGGAGGTTGTCGGGTTTTTTTGTGCCTACGCTGGGTCCTTCGCCAAAGGTTACAGCCACCGGAGAAAGCTCCTGTGCAAGCGTTATGCTTTCACTCCTTGTTCTCAAGAGTACGCGCAGGTGAAGGGCTTCAGAATAAGAGTTATGGCTTTTTAAAAGCATTATGCAATTCTCAGTTGTTATATTAGGTTGTGGTTCTGCGGCTCCTACTTTGGGTAGAAGACCCAGTTCACAGGTGATTAACATAAGAAGTCATCACTTTTTAGTTGATTGTGGTGAAGGCACTCAAATTCAATTGAGAAAGTATAAGATCAAGTTCCAGAAGATCAACCAGATTTTCATCAGTCACTTGCATGGTGATCATGTTTTTGGCTTAATAGGCTTGCTAAGCACCTATCATTTGCTGGGAAGAACCAAGTCACTTGAAATCTTCGGTCCGCTTGGTATCAAGGAATTTATCACAACTCAGTTGAGATTAAGTGAAGCCTATCTTAATTATGAGCTTGTATTCACGGAACTTAAGTTGACCGAAAAAACTCTCATTCATGAGAACACGGTGGTTAAGGTCTATGCCTTCCCACTCAAACATAGAATTCTTTGTCATGGTTTTATGTTTGAAGAGAAACCAACGGAAAGGCGGCTTCAGATGGCTCAACTCAAGAAACACAAAGTGTCCATAGCTTATGCAAACAGCATCAAATCAGGTAAGGATGTGACCAATGAAGAGGGCCAGTTGATTAAAAATGAGTTGCTCAGCAAAGATCCTCCTCCAACAAGATCTTATGCCTACTGCTCCGATACGATTTATCATGAACCGATCGCGGACTATGTCAAAAATGTGAACTTGTTGTACCACGAATCAACTTTCCTGGAGAATTTGAGGGACCGTGCAGAGAAGACTTTTCACTCAACAGCACTAGATGCTGCCAAAATTGCCAAATTATCCGGAGCCGGACAGTTACTCATAGGACATTATTCCGCTAGGTACCTCAATTCAGAACCGTTGCTCAATGAAGCGAAAGGCTTGTTTGTCAATACTCTGGCTGCCGAGGACGGTATGATCGTTGAAATTCAGAATTAATTGTGCGTAACTGAATTTGCTCAGTTCAATTTCAGGGCTTACTTTTACTATCTATAATCATTCTAAATAATTAATGAGGGTCCTACTGGCAGATAGCAATGAATTGATTCGAATTGGCTTGAGAAGTGTCTTGAGTACCATTGAGAATTTTGAAATTGCCGGTGAAGCAGTGGATAACGACTCTCTGATGAAACAATCAGAAGTTTTCAAACCCAATGTGGTACTAATTGATTATTCTTCTCCCGGATTTACCATTGATGTGGTGAATATGATTAAGGAGTCGCAGCCAGGTATCAATTTTGTGGCCATCACACAAGACCAAAGTGCACAAACCATGGTTCATGCCATGAGAAGTGGTATTAAGAGTCATGTGAAAAAGGATTGTGACCTACAAGAGATCATAGATGCTGTGAAAGAAACTGCTTCAGGCAATAATTTTTATTGTGGCAAAATCCTTGAAAAAATTGCAGAAGAAAACATCAACATTGAGGACATTGAAATGGATTCTTTTTCCTGCGAGCCGGTTTTAATTTCTCAAAGAGAACAGGAAATTATTGGGATGATTGCGGAAGGCTATACGAACGGACAAATTGCAGACCGACTTTACCTGAGTAGTCATACGGTTGGAACTCACCGAAAGAACATTATGCAGAAGCTGGGGGTGAAAAATACTGCTGGAATTGTTCTCTATGCCGTTAAAGCCAATATCGTGAGTCCCAACAAATACTTATTTGCTGCAGACAATCCTTAATCTTCAACCTGCATTAGTTTATTGGATCTATAAATGTCTTCCGGTGATACCATGAGCTCATCTAGAGGCAATGTTTTTCCATAGCGTTCTGCTAACTTCTGTCTCACAAGTTCGGCGTTTAAGCTATAGTCTTTTAATGGTCTGGGATCACACAATTCAATTCCAAGAACTGTTTTATAGAGCTTATAAACCAACTCTGAACAATACAACTTGTTGTCGCTCCAGTCAAATAACCAATCATAATCCATTCCCACATACTGACTTCCAACAATGTGCAATTGCGATTGCTTTTCAAGTGTAATAGGGGAGCGGTCCTTTAATCTCATGAGTGTATAGGCAGAATTTTCTCCACGATTAATGAAATCTCTGTATTTCGTGAATTTTACTGGTTGTATGGCTTCTAATACCATGGTATCCGTTTTGGATAAAAATACAACACCTACATGGCTGAACTCTGAGTTGGTCGCCAGTTGAATGGCTTTACTTTGACTTGACTGTGAGGTTTGAAGAATGATGTCACCCGTTAAAACCCCAGACTGGATGCTTACAGGAGTTTTTACAGTATCCACAGTCTCGGTATTGGCCAAGTCTTTATTGCTTTTTTCCTGAGTTTCCAGAGTCTCTTTGGCATCAGCGGACTGCTGGCAAGCGTTGATCGAAATCAGTGAGCCAAAAAATAATGGGATGAAGAGTAGATTTAATCTCATAGTTTTTTCCTTAAATAATCTAAGATCGAATAGAACAGTGCACCGCTCAATGGGAGAATCAAAATGCTAGTGATGCCTACAATAATAACGGTAGGAAATGATGAAAATTGTGCATCCAGAAATACAATAAGGCTAATGACTGCGACAAAAATTGCCAAAGAAATCAAACAACCCAGGGCATGTATGCCCAAATCCTTGGCGTGTTCTTTAGTAAATTCGTCGTTGCTTTGTCTATAGCGTCTTCTTTTGTACGTTGCTGAAGTGCGTCTTTTTTGCTTTTTAACCGTTCTTAACCATTCCTCATAAGCATTACGCGTTCGTGAATAAGTCGATTGCTTTTTACCCGCCTGTGAGGCTTTAGGTTTTGTGTGATTGCCACTTCTTCTTCTGTCGTATCGACTTCTCGCAACAGGATCGGAGAGCACATCATATGCCTCCGTAATTTTCATGAACATATCTTGCGCTTTCGGACTTGGATTTTTATCGGGATGCCACTTAAGAACGAGTTTTCTATACGCTCTTTTGATCTGGGGGGTAGATGCAGTTCGCTTAACGCCAAGAAGCTTGTAATAGTCCAATGAGTCTGTTTTAAGAGCACATTAAGGTAATTATATTTATTAGATTTAGGGTATGAAATTAATTGCGGATAGTGGTTCAACGAAAACAACCTGGAATTTAATAGATTCGCATGATCAGGTTCAATCTTTCGGAACGATAGGATTCAATCCTTATATCATTGGAAGTGATGATATTTTAAGAGAAATGAATCTGTCTTTTCCTAAAAACATTGATCCCAAGACAATTCATGAACTCCATTTTTATGGTTCTGGGGCGTCTAGTCCAAAGATGGTGGAAATAGTGGCTTCTGCCTTTCGACGATTTTTTGAGAATGCCAATATTGTGGTTGAACACGATTTATTGGGGGCTGCCAGGTCTATTTGTGGTCGAGAACCTGGTGTGGCTTGTATTTTAGGAACAGGGAGCAATTCTTGCTATTATGACGGGACACACATCAAAAAGAACGTGAGAGCACTTGGTTATATTTTAGGCGATGAAGGGAGTGGATCATACATAGGAAAACAGCTCATCAAGGATTATCTAAATCTTGAAATGGATCAGGACATTAGGGATAAGTTCGACAAAACTTTTGGAATAGATGACCTGGAAATCCTGGATCGCGTCTACAAACAAGCATTTCCTAATACTTTTCTCGCGTCATTTGCGTCATTTGTGTCAGAGAATAAGTCTAACTCATATTGCAGAAACATCATCCTAAATGCCTTCAAAGATTTTAGGGACAAACATGTGCTTAAGTACGAATCGGCAAAGTCCAATCCCATTAATTTCGTTGGATCAGTGGCATATCACAACATAGATCTGTTAAAGGAAGTCTTTGAAACTGAAGTGGGCCTTACAATTGGCACGGTCATTAAGGACCCAATTGACGGGCTGCTTCAATACCATAGAGATTAGTTGACGTTAGTTACTTTTTTTTAGTCCGACCGTCAGTAGTAGAATTACTTCAATGCCAAAACCAATAGCAACGAGGGTAGTAAAATCAATTGCCCAAAACTGCTGTACTGTGTATAGAATAAGAAAATTGGCGCCACTTAGGAGAACAAAAAGTAGGAGATTTAAGTAAATGCCCTTTCTGTCGTTTGAATCTTCTTGATCTTGGTCGGGAGAATCCAGAATGTCTCGATCATGAGAATCTAAATCACTCATGTACTACCTTTTCTTCCTTTTTAAAAGTCCTGGTAGTTTTCCAATGCCGTCAATCAGTTTTTTCAAGGCATCAAAATAGAGTGTGATCACAAGAATCAAAGACATCAACCAAATCACGAGCATGTTGGCCCATTTGGTAGGAACGGTTTTGCCAAAAAGTACTTTGTTTGGTGCATAGAAATGAGCTCCAAAGAAACCTTCATCCGGATCAGGATCAAAGTGGATAGGACTCATTTTATTGATCAACTCACCATTCTTTCTGATGACTTTCTTCGGACTGAGTCTATTAGTCACGAAATCAGATAAACTTTCGTTTGTATGAAGGTTTTTAAGCTCTCTGAATTCCTCTTTTTTCTTCTTTTTGGCATCCTCCTGATCTTCCCCCAGGTTTTCACCGGACATCTTTTGCTTGATGTGCTCAACCTTATCATTGAATTTATTGAATCGGTTGGTCAAAGTGTCATTTGTAATCGTAATGTAAGCACCAACCCATTGAAGCAGATCCTCTCTTTCAGTTTCAGATAATGAGGTATACTTTCCATAGGTCAGATTCTCAGTACAACTACATGCTATTGGAAATCCGCTGGCATCTTGCTTGTCGATTTCAGTCTTAAGAATCTGGAAGCGTTCATTTAAGTCAGCTTTGTCAACATCTTCTTTGAAGGTATTTTTCTTTATGAAGGCATGTGCTTTTTTCAACTCATCCAGCCAGTAGTTCTTTTTCCACAGAGCATTGATGCGCTTTTTCTCATCCTCATAAAAAGATTTTTCAAATTCGTTTTCAGTGTATTGTGTCACCGCGAGTGCCTCATAAGCCCATCTTGATGCCATGACGTTTCCAATAACAGGAACTCCTTTGTCACTTGCAATGGAAGGATGTAGTTTGTCAAAACTCACGATTACCCCACTAAATAATAGCTGAGGAATGATGAGTATCGGAATGAGGATGTAGATAACCTTGGCTGAGTTAAAAGAAGCTGAGATATTGAGTCCCAGCATATTCGCAAAGCAAGATATGGAGAACATGATCATCCAATAATTGAGTGTCATGCCTTTAATCTCTAGAATCCAGTTCCCTACCAGAACATACAGTAAAGTCTGAATAAGTGAAATGAAGAACATGATCGCAATCTTGGAATTTAGATAGCTGATCTTACTCAAATTCAGGAATTTTTCCCGCTTCAATATTTTTTGATCTTTAATGATCTCTTCAGCACTTACTGTCAATCCAATGAAAAGTGCCACTACGACAGAAATAAACAGGAATTGTGGTAAGTTTTCACTTTTACTGAAGACGTAACCATCCTCTGAATCTGCGTTGTAATATTTTACAAAGAATGCCAATATCGCTGCCAGGGCAGGGGCTTCTAATAAGTTGATTAGAATGTATTGGGTATTGGATATCTTGCTCAAGAAATCCCTTTTTACAAATACGCCGAATTGCTTAAATACGTTGGGTATTTTGAAAGTAGCTTGAGGTGGCTTCTCAGGATCTTCAACGTCATCCAGATTTTCAGCCTCAGTCTTCATGTATATCTCGTACCACTCTTTAGGGCTGACCTTTCTTTTGTTCGTGAGGTTGCCATATTCATCAACTACCTTGGCATCAATGATGTCGAATATCTCTTCCGGGTTGACATTACCGCTGGTGTCTTCGTTAACATTGGCATAGTTCGCCAATTCCTTAAAGTACTGAATACCATCCACGGGATTACCAAAGTAAACCGGGTATCCACCTAAATCCAGAATAAGGAGTTTGTCGAACATTTTAAAGATGTCTGACGAAGGCTGGTGAATTACCACAAAAATCAACTTCCCCTTCAAGGTCAACTCCTTCAAAAGGTCCATGATGTTCTGAGAGTCTCTTGAGGATAAACCTGATGTTGGCTCATCAACAAACAAAACGGCTGGCTCTCGGATTAACTCCAGACCAATGTTCACTCGTTTTCTTTGTCCACCTGAAATCGTTTTTTGAAGCGGACTTCCCACTTTCAAATCCTTAGTCTCATACAGACCAAGATCATTCAATAATTTAAGCACCAACTTGGTGATCTTACTGTCTGACATGTCGCCAAAACAAAGTTTGGCATTATAGAATAAGTTCTGGAATACCGTTAACTCTTCAATCAGCAAGTCATCCTGAGACACATAACCAATCACGCCCTCAGTTTTATCGCGTGCATCTTTCGCATGAATGTCAATGCCGTTGATGGTTACCTTGCCATGAGTTGGTTTGTAATTTCCGTTGAGAAGATTGAGCATGGTGGACTTACCGGCACCACTCCCTCCCATAATGCCCAATAACTTACCAGATTCCTCAACCATGTTGAAAGGGTGAAGTCCGATATTACCGCCTTTGAAAACGTATTGAAGGTTTTCTGCACGGAAAACGATTTTTTCCGTAACCGTATCACTCAGGAATCTACCAATGATGTCACTTTGGTAGATTGGTTTCATTTTAGCACTTCTTAAAGAAGACCCATGAGTCAGCACATAGTTTCTTGTGGTGGATACGTTTTGTCCGTTCAAGGAAATATTCTCCGTTCCAAAATATCTTAAGAAATACAGGTTCACACTCGACACCCGTAAAATTCTGATTTGACCTGTGAGGTTAGGTGAGTGGATGTGCCTGACATGATTGTACTTGGCGCTAAATGCTTCCGCGTCATCACTGTTTATGATCAGCAGCGCATTGGTGTCCGGAATCTCTTTTTCAACACCTTCAACAAACTGCTTACAATCTTCAAATTCCTCAGAGGAGATGTTAAATGTATCGGCAACCGTTGTCGCAAATTCAATTTCCTGTTCGGTCACCTGACCGGTATTAACGAATTCAAGAATACGAATAAGTACAATGATCTTCTGCTTTTGAGCCAGTTCTTCATTGATCTGAGTACAGATTCTAAGAACTTTAACAGAGTTCATGGACGTTTTCTTCGCCCTTCCGTCTTTCTTTTTTGATTTGCCCTTGTGTGCCTCAAGATACTCGTCAAATACCTTAATGTATTCATCAACAAGTTCCTGGTTAAGCTGGAATTTTAAGAAATCAAGAACGATTTTTCGTCCGTCATTTTTATCTGCAGTAACGTTTTCTCCAACCTCATTATCTTCAACCTTCGCGATAATTGCGAATAATTGCATGAGGGCTTTCAGTATCCGTTCACTCATTTAGCAGTAAAATTTGATTCTTAAATTGATGGTACTTATTGCTGGAACCCAATCAACATGGTAGCGCAACCAGACTCTTTCTTGTCCGGGTCCAACTTCATGATGATTCTCAAGTCAAGTGTGGACTCCATCTGGAAATCCCAATAAGGCTCATTTTTAAATTCGGCATTAGAAAAAAGAACCTTACCTTCCTGATCTTTGATTTCAAAAATCACGTAGTTATCTTTAGAACCAGCTGTGGCTGCTATCCTATAAGTAGATCCACCGTAAAAAGTAGCTGCAAATTCTGCCTCTTCCTCAGTGTCTCCGGCAAAGAATGCGGTATAAACCTGTCCATCGGAAATAAATACACCACTAGATTCTTTTTTTGGCTCCAAATATTTGGCTGCCAATTCGTCTAATTCATCACACGTTTGCTGACCAAATGCCGCAGGTGCAATCAAAATGCTCAATAATAAGATTAAATTCTTCATGTCTTTGTTATTCTGTGATGCTTGCTCTAATTCCTTCTACTTTTTCAATGATTTCTGCCAACTGCTCATCAGTAAATTTCACGTTACTTGAACTCTTGATGATGGTTAAATGCTCATCTGCTTTGTGCTCAGATTTTCTGTAGACGTATTCTTTTTCAACATTATTGAACACATTCTCAAGGGCAATCATTTGTTTTACCAGATTTTCGATTTGGTCGTCTGGTTTCTTGCTGTTCACATCATTCAACATGCTTACAAGGTTTGATAAAGTTGCCTTTTGACCACCAATGCTATTCATCACGTTTTGATCTTTGGTAGACTTAGCCACTTCACAAGCAAAATATAAGGACTCAATGTAGCCCCCGGTTAATAACAATCCAATCACGTCATAACGTTTCTCGTTTTGAAGAAACTTGTTCCCGGCTCTGTACGCTTCTGCTACCATTTTTTGAAGTGAATCTTCATTGGCCAGGTTTTCCATGTTGTCTGCAAAACGTTTGATCAAAGCTTCATCAAAAGCGCCATCAATTTGTAAGTCTTTACTCAAAGAGTTGATTGCTGCCAAATACGACATGGCATCATTAGTAATGCCATACATGGTTAAATACCCTAAATCGGCACCATAAACACCTAAGTTCAGAGCTTTTTGGAAAACGGTAGAATAGTTGGCTGCGTTTTCATGTGAGTTCACAAATGTTTCATCGAAAGTCGCATTCGACTCTTTAATGATTTTTGACATTTGAACTGGTGACGGTACACTAAATCGGTACTCCCCAACAGTGGCTTCCATGTTCGACCCAACCAGTTTATCTCTCTGGTCTTTATTCCCCATGTCGATTTTGCCACCTTTATCATCTGATTTCGACTCATCTTTTTCAGAATCGTCTCCTCCACAACTCATTAAACTGAGGCCTGCGCCCAATACAATGGTTAATGCTATAAATTTCAATTTCATCGTGTACTGTCCTTTCGTAGGTTCAATAAAGGACGCAAGTAATAAAAAAAAGCGTAATTGTCAAAGGATTTCAGCGCATATATTGTGCTGAAAATTCTCGATTTTAAAGCAAAGCATATCTACAAGCCACGCAGACTTAGGAATGTGGATGAATCGAGATTTTTTTCATACGAATCCATATTTTTAAACTACCAAGGTTTTTCCAGGTCTTTTCAAGTCAATTAAGATTGAGCATCATAATCAATGCCCTGTTTTTGGAGGATGGATTTTGATTTAAGTGCATAGAAAAGTAAATACGCGAAACAGGCAATGCCCACCCAGAAACTATTCTTAATTCCAACAGAAGGCGTATCTGCTATTGCTCCTTGCAGAAGTGAAATAATTCCGCCTCCCATAATCATCATAATTAACAAACCAGAACCTTTGCTGGTTAGCTTGCCTAGTCCAGCGATAGCTAAAGTAAAGATGCAAGGCCACAAAGTGCTGCAAAAAAGCCCCACGCTAATTAAAGCATAAATGCTCACTTTACCATCCGCATAAATTCCTGTTAATAACGCACAAATTCCGAGCGCTGAGTAGAGAGCAAGTTGTCGAATTGGATTTCCCTGACTGACGATATCTGCCACGATTATGATCGCAACAAAACCAGTGTAATACATGAATGGTTCAAGATCTGTGTCTCCAAATGAATTAACCAATATGAAAATTCCGAAAGCGGCATATGGAAGCACAAAACCAAGTATTCTTTTGACCGTTATCTTATCTGAAAAAACACCAGCAGCAGATGTCCAACGACCAATCATTAAACTCGCCCAATAAAGTGACACATAGGGAGTGATTTCATTGTTTTCCATTCCGAATCCACTTTTCAAGTATTCCCCCATATTTCCAGCAGTGGCAACCTCTACGCCCACATAAACGAATATGGCAATCATGCCCATCCATAATTGTGGGTACAACCAGATGCTTTTTTGTTCCTTAGGCCCATTATCATCCAATTCAACATTGGGAAGATGATTGGGAACATTTGATAATTTGATGATGACTGCTACAATTAAAAAAGCGATTCCGACACAAGCGTATGGTAGAATTAAACTATCCATAGAAAAACTAGATTGCTTTCCCGAATTGCCAAACAATGCATAGGCAATAATGACTGGACCAATTGTGGTCCCAATATTATTGATGCCTCCGGCCAGACTCAGTCTTTGATTCCCTTTTTTAGGATCGCCAATTGAAATAACCATCGGGTTGGCGGCGGTTTGCTGCAAAGAAAAACCAAGTCCAACTGTAAATAGACCTGTTAGCATTAAAGGAAAAGAGGCCAAATTTGCAGCGGGGATAAACAAAAATGCGCCCAATGCTGAAATGCTTAAACCAAGTGCAATGCCATTTTTGTACCCAATCTTCTGTAAAATGTCTTTTTTTAATCCTGTTGAGATCAATAAATATAGAACAGATCCCACGGCATAAGCCACATAAAAAGCAAAAGAGACCATTTGAGATTCTCCTTGAGTTAGTGACAGTTCGTCTTTGAAAACAGGAATTAAAATATCGTTTGAAGCCGCAATAAATCCCCAAAAAAAGAAAACTGAAATGAGTGTAATGAGCGGTGCGTTGAATTTCTTTGCCATAGAACAAATTAACGCTCTTATTGAGTAGAAACTTCAAGCGCCATCAAAAATTAGTCATATCTCGTTGTTAATAGTGAATATTTTGAGCAGTGTTTACTTTGGATGAAATCTATGTTTACCTTTGAGAGAATGAAGAAAATTGCACTCATTACTTCTGGTGGAGATGCACCTGGAATGAACGCCTGCATTAGAGCAGTGGTTAGAACTGCTGTGTACAATGATGTAGAAGTTTTTGGTTTCAATAAAGGCTACGAAGGCATGATAGACAATGACTTTGTAAAACTGGAGTCTGCCAGTGTTGCCAATATCCTCCAAAGAGGGGGGACCATCCTCAAATCGGCAAGAAGTCAGCGTTTTTTTGAACCTGAATTTAGGCAACAGGCAGCAGATAATTTAAGAGCACTTGGCATTGATGGTTTGGTTGCCATTGGTGGTGATGGTACTTTTAGGGGCGCCAATATGCTCATTGAAGAGCAGGGAATTGCTGTCATTGGAATTCCAGGGACCATCGATAACGACATGTTCGGAACGGATTTTACCATTGGATATGATACTGCACTCAACACCGTAGTGGAAGCTGTAGATAAAATCAGAGATACTGCTGCTTCTCACAACAGATTGTTTCTCATTGAGGTGATGGGGAAAGATGCTGGGTTCATTGCATTAAGAAGTGGCATAGCAACTGGAGCTGAAGCTATTCTGGTGCCTGAAGTGCCAACTTTAATGGAAGAATTGTTCAATAAATTGGATCATGGTAGAAGGTCTAATAAAACCAGTGGAATTATCATTGTAGCGGAAGGAGATGACGCCGGTGGAGCTCAGGTGGTAGCGCAAAAGATAAAGGATAGATTCGACCATTTCGATATCCGTGTGTCTATTTTAGGACATATGCAAAGAGGTGGTAATCCAAGTGCTATGGATAGGGTGCTTGCCAGTAGACTCGGTAAAGGCTCTGTAGATGCCCTCCTCGAAGGTAAATCTAATATGATGGTAGGTGTGATTAATGGTGAATTGCATTTTACCGAATTTGATAAGGCAGTTAAACATCACAAGTCTGTCAAAGAATCATTGTTGAATCTGGCTGAAATTTTATCAATATAGATGGGTAGGCAGACCTTTTTTGTAGAGATTATTTTGCCGGTGCCCATTCCGCAAACCTTTACTTACCGTGTGCCCAATGAGTTAAACGACTATGTAGAAAGAGGGAAACGGGTGGTAGTCACTTTTGGAAAGTCCAAGACTTACACAGGAGTAATTGAAAGTATTCACGAAAATCCCCCAAAAACATACAAATCAAAATACATTGAAGCTGTTCTGGACGAGACCCCCGTGGTACTAGACCATCAATTTAAGCTATGGGATTGGATGGCACATTATTATATGTGCGCTATTGGAGAGGTGATGAATGCAGCCCTTCCTGCCGGTTTGAAATTGGATGCAGAACAGCGTTTGTTGAAGCATCCGGATTTCAACAATGATTTTGGCGTGCTCACGGATAAAGAATATCTCGTGGTTGAAGCCTTATCAGTCCAGGATAAAATTAGCATTCAGGACGTAAAGGATATTCTGGGAATCAAGACTGTGCAGCCCATAATCAGAGACCTCATAAAGAAAGGAGCGATTATAGTTGAAGATGAATTGAGAGCGAAATACAAGCCAAAAATTCAGAAATACATTCGTCTGCCACAAGAATTGAAGCATGAAGATGTCCTCAATCAAGTGCTGGATGAACTGCAGAAATCTTCCAAAAATGTCAAGCAACTCCAATTGTTCATGGCATACCTTCATTTGAGCGAACAAGGTAAATTGGAAAATGTAACTAAAAGAGCCTTGCTAGATTTTTCTGAATCGAGTGTAAGCCCGTTGAATACATTGCTTAAAAAAGAATTGTTGCTTGAGGTCGAGGAAGCGCAAAATAGAATTCAAGCGTATTCGGACGAGCAAGTTGACTTCAAGGCATTATCTGATAGTCAGCAAACTGCTTTGGCGGAGATAAAGTCCGGAATTCAATCTGGCAAACCCGTTTTGTTGCATGGCGTCACGTCTAGTGGTAAAACAGAAGTGTACGTTGAACTTATCAATGACACTATTGCAAAAGGCAAACAGGTCTTATTTATGATTCCGGAAATTGCGCTGACTACTCAGTTAATTCAGCGTTTACAAAGATATTTTGGCGACAAAGTAGGGGTTTTTCACAGCCGTTTTGGTCAGAATGAAAGGGTAGAAGTCTGGAAGCGAACCATGACGGATGTGCATGACAAATTCGATATTCTTGTAGGAGCAAGATCTTCTTTGTTCTTACCTTTTAGAGATTTGGGACTCATCATTGTGGATGAGGAACATGAGAGTTCCTTTAAACAATTTGATCCCGCTCCCCGCTACCATGGCAGAGATACGGCGGTCATGTTGTCTCATCTGCATGATTGCCCAATTGTATTGGGGTCGGCCACACCTTCCATTGAATCCTACTGGCAGGCTGAATCAGGGAAATATGCGCTGGTCAAAATGAACCAACGATTTGGATCTGTAAAAATGCCTGAAATTTTGTGTGCCGATTTAAAGAAGGAACAGAGGGAAAAGACCATGCAATCCCATTTTTCTTCCTTTTTGCTTAAAAGTTTGGAAGAAACCGTGGCCAATAAAGAACAAGCCATTTTATTTCAAAATAGGAGAGGTTACACGCCTATGTGGGTGTGTGAAGATTGTGGATGGGTGCCGCAATGTACGCGTTGTGATGTGAGTTTAACCTACCATAAATTGGCTCATCTATTGAATTGTCATTACTGCGGATATGCCATTCATCCCCCTCAAAAATGTGGATCGTGTAACGGGACCAGATTGCAGATGAAAGGTTTTGGTACGGAGAAAATTGAGGACGAACTGAAGGTGCTCTATCCCAATTTGAGAATTGCAAGAATGGATTGGGATACTACCCGTTCAAAACACGCCTACCAGAATATCATTGAGAGTTTTTCTAACAGAGAATTAGACGTCTTAATTGGTACACAAATGGTATCCAAAGGGCTGGATTTTGATCATGTGTCTTTGGTTGGTATTTTGAATGCGGATCAAATGTTGAATTTTCCGGATTTCAGGAGTTTTGAGCGTGCCTATCAATTGATGAGTCAGGTGGCCGGAAGGGCGGGACGCAAGCACAAAAGAGGAAAAGTGATTGTGCAAACCTATCAACCCGACCATTGGATTATCCAGCAAGTCATGAATCACGATTACGATACCATGTATCAACAAGAGGTGTTTGAACGCAAGAATTATTCATATCCGCCATTTTTTAGATTGATTCAGTTCACAGTGAAGCATAAGAATAAAGACATAGCAAGAGCTTGTGCAGATCATTTGGCGGAAAGCTTGAAGAATACATTTAAGAATAGAGTACTTGGCCCGCAAGACCCCATTGTCGCCAGAATCAATAATTATTATCTCAAACAAATCATATTAAAAGTTGAACGGGATTTGTCAGCCAGTAAACTCAGGGAAATCATTGGAGAGATGGTTGTAAAGGTCAAAGAGGTAAAGGATTTTAAGTCTGCCAGAATTGTAATTGATGTAGATCCAGCTTAAGAAGTAGGCAACCATTCCACTTTAATTCCATCTATATAGTATGATGAAAATAATAAGTGTACTATATCTCACATGTTTTGTGGTTTTGTTCGGACAAAGTCAAATCAACGGTGTCACAGTATCTCCGTCTAATCCCCAGATTGGTGATACCATTACGGTGTATGTTGATCTAACCTTCTCCTCAGGTGATTGTGATTTGGATACTGCAACTGTTCAAGTAACCGATTCAACCGTTTATGTGAGTGTATTTCACTGCCCGGGTGCTTTGGCTGTTATTTGTGACATCACGGATACGGTTGAGTTTGTACTCGATTCTGCCTGGAATTATGAGTTGTTGGTTGGTGTGTATGTCGGAGGAGGTTTTATGCCATGTTCTTACCCTCCAGGTCCAAACGATACTGATCAGTCTTTTATTGAAGTGGCAGATTCTTCCGGAATGCTTGGGGTTCACGGGGGAGCATCAGGTTCTTTTATTGTTTACCCCAATCCAACTACAGGCGCTATTCAGTTATCCACAGAAGCGCCCTACGAATCTGTAGAGGTATTCAGTCTAACCGGAAAACTCATAGCAACTTATCCATTTCAACAAAATCTGGATTTACATCTGCCTGCAGGGATGTATTTAATTCGTCTTACCGAAGAGAAAAGTCATACAAGATTGCAACGTTTGATTTTGACCAAATAGGAGCTTTGTCATTAAAATACATGAGACAGGTCATAGGTGATTTAAGCGCAATTTGGTAAATCTTCCGCCATTCTCTTAGAACCATTATAAATAAGGTGTTTTAGTGTTTTTTATGTCCTTTTTTTAAGCTCAAAATTGTACTTTAATCGGGAGATAAGATGAGCCAATATCACCTTGTCTGAAACGATTATTAAAAGTATATGGGTTTTACAGAGGAACAATTGCTGAAGGCGAAAACGCGGGAAGATTTAATTAAGATTGCCGATGAAAATAAAGTGCCAATTAAGAAAACGCTAAACAAGTTGAGGTATGAGGCGGAACTGGTTAAGTTGCAATCTGAGTTCGTTAATCTTCAGTCTTGGATAGCCAGAAAAAAGAAACGTGTAGCGGTTATATTTGAAGGGCGAGATGCTGCCGGTAAAGGAGGTTCAATCAAGCGATTCAAAGAGCATTTGAACCCCAGGACATCTCGGGTTGTTGCATTGACTAAGCCAACAGAAGTTGAACGGGGACAATGGTATTTTCGCCGCTACATCAAGGTACTGCCAAATCCGGGAGAAATCGTCTTTTTCGACAGAAGTTGGTACAACAGAGCTGTTGTGGAGCCTGTTATGGACTTCTGTACAAAAGATGAATACAATCAATTCATGGTTCAGGTGCCCGAGTTTGAGCATTTGCTATATGAAGACAATCTGAAGATCATCAAATTCTGGTTTTCCATCTCAAAGGAAGAGCAAAAGAAAAGATTCGATAAACGCCTGAGCAATCCGCTCAAGAGGTGGAAGTTTAGTCCGGTTGACATGAAAGGGCAGGAACTGTGGGATAAGTATACCCACTACAAAGAGCAGATGTTCAGTAAAACCCACACCAATTTTAGTCCGTGGATTATGGTTAAAACGAACGATAAAAAGGAAGCCAGATTGGAGAGTATGCGGTATGTTTTATCACAGTTCGATTATGACGGTAAAGGTGAGTCAGGAATTTCGTTGTTGCCAGACCCGAACGTAATTGTGAGGTACCACAGAAGTGCAGTTCAAATTGATATTTAAAGAAAATGACTCAGAATAAGATAAAAGAAGAAGATTTGGAACTACTCAATTCAAAGGAAGGATTGTATGCTTTATTGAGGGGGAAAAGGGTGAATGTATCTAAGGCACTGGAAGAAGTGCGCTACGCCAATGAGTTGAAGTCCAGACAAGAAGAACTGATCAAACTGCAGAATTGGGTGATCAAAAATGAGAAAAAGGTCGTGATCGTTTTCGAAGGGAGGGATGCGGCTGGAAAGGGTGGTGCCATTCGCAGAATTACGCAATACATCAACCCACGTCATTTTAGGATAGTCGCCCTAAATATTCCAACTGATGATCAAAGAAAACAGTGGTTCTTTCAGCGCTATATCAATGAATTGCCAAAACCTGGAGAAATCGTGTTTTTTGACAGAAGCTGGTACAATAGGGCAGTGGTTGAGCCGGTAAACGGTTTCTGTTCGGATAAGGAGTATCAGATTTTCATGTCTCAGGTCAATGATTTTGAGAAGATGCTCATTCAATCAGATATTCACCTCATTAAGTTTTATTTTTCCATTAATAAGGCGGAGCAGGCAAAACGGTTCAATGAGATCAAAAATGATCCACTCAAAAAATGGAAGATGACACCTGTGGATGAAAAAGCTCAGGCCTTGTGGAATGAGTATACCGATTACAAGAAAAAAATGTTAAAGCATACCAATACGGAACATGCGCCTTGGGAGATCATTGATGCCAATCAAAAAACCAAAGCAAGATTGAAAGCAATCACGCATATTCTGGATACCATCAAATATTGAATCTAGCAGAGTATTGCGCTTTTTTACGTTGGTTTACATTAAGGTTTTCATTGGATTTATATATTCGTTCTGTAACCAAAATTCTGGAATATTGAATACTAAATTGCTTTTAGTAGGTATGGGTAGCGCAATGATGATATTATTATCTCAATGCACTACTACCAAAAAAACTGAGCCTAAAAAAGAGACACCAATAGACCTGTCAAATGTGAGCTACGAAACCCATGTGAAACCAATTATGGCAGACAATTGTATCGGTTGTCACAGTGGACAGGATGCCGCCCATGATCTGCGTTTGGAAACTTATTTAGAGGTGAAAACGGCCATTGGACAGCATCATTTGTTGGATAGAATTCACAGTGAAGATGCCCCAATGCCCCCTGGAAATTTGATGCCGGTTCTTGAACAGGATATCATAGACCACTGGGTGAAAAATGGGTATAAGGAGTGAGATAATACAATTGTTTAGCAGATTTTATTGACTAATTCAAGCGCTTTTATGGATTTGTTTTGAAAATCTCATCATATCTGCATGGGAGCCATTGACTTTCTGGTTTTAGTGATGTTTAGTTTTAATGGACTCATTGTAGAGAATAACAAAAGTTGTGATTTTTATCAAAGCAATGACTCGCCTCAAACACTCAATCTGATCGGTCAGCCTTCGCAGGATACGGCTCGTCTTCAGCAGGAATTACAATTTAGGGAAGCTTATGCAAAAGCTGATAGCGTGTCGTATTATTCTATTGGTCCTGTGATATACGGTAATGGTGTTAAGAGACAATTGTCCATGGTTGAAGGGTATTTTTTACCTCACAGGCTAAAGTTCATTAAAAAGATATCTCCTGAATCATTTGAAATCATCGTTAGTGCCTTATTTGACTATTCGGAGCCGTCTTCACGTGTACGTTGTTATGTGCCAAGACATGGAATAGCCTTCTACAAAGGAAATCGAATATTCGCCTTCATTGAAATCTGTTTTGACTGTCGGCAGATAGTTACTACAGGGGTTCAGACGCCAATTCGACATCTAGGTTCCGGGAGTTTGGATTTACTCAAAAGCGCTTTGAAAAAATAGTCCTATTTTTAAGAAAACCAATTTATTTTAAACTATGATCATTTTCGGAACCCGTGGAGTCAATTCTACCATTAAATCAGGTGAGTTTAACTGTCCGCAGTGTGAAACCAGCAAGCCATACAGACATAGAAAAGTAAGAAAATTCTTTACTCTGTATTTCATTCCATTAATTCCGTTGGGAAGCAAAGGTGAGTATGTCGAATGCGGTTCGTGTAAAGGCACTTTTATCCCAAGGGTGCTAGATAATCCCGGTAATGCTGACAGGGAAGAGTTTATGGCCATTTATGAAAAGGCAATTAGGCATTCCATGGTGATGATTATGCTGGCAGATGGCGTGATTGACGAAGAAGAAAAGAAACAGGTGCTTGAAATCATCAATAAGTTTGGAACTAATGATTTGACTATGGCAGATCTTGAAACCTACATAGATATTGTTAAGAAAGAAAATGAAGATGTGACGACTTATCTGGAAAAAGTGGGACCGTCATTGAATGAACATGGTAAAGAAACCATTATTGAATGTGCCATTTCTGTGGCTGCAGCAGATGGACATGTTGATAATTCAGAAATAGAGTTGATCAATGAAATGGGGAAATCCATGGAAATGTCCTCTGCTCATTTAAAAGGGATTTTTAGTGAACGTTTGCCGTCTAAGAATTAAAAATTGATGGTCCGCAAAGCTAGCTGCCGTTATTTCGCAAAAATCTCGTACATTGAGGCATCAAAACTCGGCTTACATACCTTTTTGTCGCCTTCTGTGTCTTTTTTTCGGTTAATCAGGCAGTCGCGGGTGGTTTTCAATTGAATCTTCAAGGGTCCAGACAATTAGGAATGGGACATACAGGTACAGGATTGGTTTATGATCCGGCAACTCTGTTCTTCAATCCTGGAGGGATGTCGTTCCTCGAAAGACAAGTTGGGGTCTCTCTAAGTGTAAATGCGATCGGAGCTCGTGTTCTGTATTCAGAACCTTCCCCTGGACAGTATTCAGCCTATAACTCTAAAAATATAGGAACGCCATTTTCTTTCTATGCTGTTTATAAACCAGACCCTGAAGGTGATTTGGCATTTGGAGTTGGGGTATATACCCCTTTTGGTAGCAGAATTCAATATGAAGATGATTGGAAAGGGCAATTTTTATTGAGGGAAATGAGTTTACAAACCTTTTTTGTTCAACCAACTATAAGCTACAGGTTTAATCCTAAATTGTCTTTTGGAGCAGGTGCGGTGATGGCATTTGGAGATTTTTCCTTGAGAAAAGGTGTGCCGGTTCAATTTCAAAGTGACGGTAGTTATGGAGAAGCCGTTTTAAGTGGTAAAGCCAATGGGTTTGGGTTCAATGCTGGTCTATTTTATAAAGGAGATGCTTTAAGCCTTGGGGCATCATACCGTTCTGGTGTGAAAGTAAGCGTAGATCAAGGTACTGCCAGCTTCACTGTCCCGTCTTCATTACAAGAATACTTCCCAACTACCTCATTCACAACCGGATTGAATTTACCTTCTGTAATTAACTTGGGAGCTGGTTACAAATTTCAGAAATTCACATTTGCATTCGACATCAATTATGTGACCTGGAGTGCATATGATTCACTGATCATAGATTTTGCCGATAATACTGACAAACTAGAAGACCAAAGGTCTCCAAGACATTATAAGAATGCGCCGATTTATCGTTTGGGTATTGAATATCTGTTCAACGACAAGTTAAGCATTCGTGGAGGTGCCTACCTGGATCAAACCCCAGTGGATGATGGTTACTTGACACCAGAAACACCAGATGCCACCAAATTAGGTTTAACCGGTGGTGTATCTTATGCCACGACAAGCGGATTTACCTTTGATCTCTCCTTATTATATATAGATGGTCAGGAACGGTCAGACACCAATTTAGAAACCCAATTTTCCGGAACCTGGAAGGCACGCGCATGGTCTGCAGGAATCGGTATTCACTATAATTTTTAACCTATGAAACACTTATTTACTCTACTTAGTACTTGTTTAATTACCGCTAGTGCATTTGCACAGTGTGGTCCGCGGTACCACGAATTTATGTTCGCCAGTCAGGTTGATTCCGACATTCAATATGGTCAAAACGTTAAGGCCGATGGCAATAGTCAAAATTTGTTATTAGACGTTTATACGCCGATTGGAGATACAGAGACATCCAGGCCATTGGTAATCATGGCACACGGAGGCAGTTTTATTGGTGGTTCGAAAACAGGAGGAGATGTTGTTGACTTGTGTACCGACCTTTCAAAAATGGGGTATGTGGTAGCTTCTATAGAGTACCGTGTGGGGATGACCAACTTTCCGTTTCCCGGACCAGATTCTACTGATGCTGCTGAGGCTGTGATCAGAGCCAGCCATGATGCAAAAGCGTCTGTCAGATTTTTTAGAGAAAGCTATGAAAACGGTAATCCTTATGGTATTGATACTAGCATGATATATTATGCCGGAGTGTCTGCTGGAGGCTTTATGGCATTGAATGTAGGTTATTTTGATGAACTGTCAGAATATCCAAGTTTTGTTGATTCAGTTGGTCAAAATGGTTTAACCGGGGGGATTGAAGGAAATAGCGGAAGCCCAGGATATTCTTCTAAAGTGCATGGAATCATCAATATTTGTGGTGCAATTAGAGATACTGCATGGATCAATACGGGCGATATACCGGTGATGAATTTTCATGGAGACCAGGATGGCACTGTGCCTTTTGGATCAGAAGAGATTACTTTGGTAGGCGTTTATCCATTGTTGCAGGTTGATGGCAGTGAGTCAATTGCAGCCAGAGCGGATGAGAAAGGAATCGTCAACTGCTTTGAAATACACGAAGGTCAAGATCATATTCCTCACAATAGTGACGCCAATTATTACGATACCACTCTAAACATTACAAGAAACTTTTTGGTGCATTTGGTGTGTAACGATCCTTTGGATTGTAGCTATGGAGCTTCTTATTTAGGAGTTGATGATGTTCAGGCAATGAGTCCGGTGAAGATCTAT
>JAUILH010000065.1 GCA_030433115.1 Bacteroidia bacterium
GATAATGGCATTTCTGTGAGTGACAAAGTTGGGATTTGGGGGTGGTCGTATGGGGGATATGCCGCTTTAGCCGGACCAGCATTTCATCCTGATTTGTATGCTTGTGGTGTGAGTATGTATGGTATTGGAGACCTGAAGGCATTTTGTGAAAGCGATTTTGCCCAAACTAACTTATGGCGCTACGCAACGGGAGATGTAAGCAAACCTGAAGATGTCGATACTTTAATTGCCCATTCTCCGATCAATCACGTATCATCTTACAAAGCGCCTATCTTACTCACCACAGGAAGTTTGGATAGAAGAGTGCTGCAGTCACAAGTAGATGATATGGCGGAAGCCTTGGAATTTGCAGATAAGAACCCGATTTATATGTACTATCCAAATGAAGGACATGATTACGGAGCGCCCGAAACTTGGATGTCTTTTTGGTCAATAACAGAACAGTTTTTGGCAATGCATCTTGGAGGACAATATGAAGCTGCGGGGAACGATCCTGAAAAAAGTCGGATGACGGTTGTTTATGGTCAAAACTTCATAGGTGATCTGAAATAAAAAAGCCCATCAATTGATGGGCTTCATATATGGTGTAACAAGAATTTATTCTTCTTCCTCTTCTTCTTTTGGCTTGCTTTTCTTCTTGGAAGATTTACCTTTTACAACATCAATCTTGATTTCTTCCTTTTTCTCGTCGAAATCAATTTTGATCTTGTCGCCTTCCTGGATACTTGCCTGAATGATTTGCTCAGCCAAAGGATCTTCAAGATGTTTTTGAATGGCTCTTTTCAAAGGGCGGGCGCCAAACTTAGAATCATAACCCTTATCGGCAATGTAATCTTTAGCCTTATCGGTTAATTCAAGCTTGTAACCAAGACCATCAACACGTGCGTACAACTTGTTCAATTCAATATCAATGATCTTATGAATGTCCTCTCTTTTGAGTGAGTTAAACATGATAATATCATCAATTCTGTTGAGGAATTCAGGTGCAAATGCTTTTCTCAAAGCACTTTCTATCACACCTTTCTGCTCATCTTTCTTTTGATCTTCTTTTGCTTTAGTACCGAATCCAACTCCAGTTCCAAAGTCCTGAAGCTGACGTGCACCAATGTTTGATGTCATGATCAGAATCGTATTTCTAAAGTCTACTTTACGCCCTAAACTATCGGTCAATTGACCGTCATCTAACGCCTGAAGTAACAAGTTGAATACATCCGGATGCGCTTTTTCAATCTCATCTAACAAAACAATAGAGTAGGGCTTTCTTCTTACTTTTTCGGTTAGTTGCCCACCTTCTTCGTATCCAACGTATCCCGGAGGCGCTCCAATTAAACGAGTTACAGAGAACTTCTCCATGTATTCACTCATGTCAATTCTAATTAACGCTTCTTCACTATCGAACAAGTTCTTAGCCAATTCTTTCGCCAATTGAGTTTTTCCAACTCCAGTTGGCCCCAAGAAAAAGAAGGAACCAATCGGTTTATTTGGGTCTTTGAGTCCGGCGCGATTTCTCTGGATAGCCTTAACCACCTTTTTAATCGCATCATCCTGCCCAATTACTTTGCCTTGAAGGTCGTCATTCATTTTAACCAAACGACCAGATTCTTTCTCAGCAATTCTGGTTGTAGGGATTCCGGTCATCATAGCAATCACCTCTGCTACATGGTCTTCAGTAACTGTTACTCGATGATTCTTGCTGTCCTCTTCCCACTTTTTCTTTTCCTCCTCAAGGTTAGACAGCAGTGTCCGTTCCTTGTCTCTTAGTTGAGCGGCTTCTTCATATTTTTGTGTTCTAACCACCTCATTTTTTTCTTCCTTGATGTCCTCAATTTGCTTTTCAATATTCAAAATAGCAGGAGGCACGTTGATGTTTTGAAGGTGTACACGAGAGCCTACTTCATCAATAGCATCAATGGCCTTGTCCGGAAGGTGACGATCTGTAATGTAACGCGCTGTCATCTTAACACAAGCCTCAATGGCTTCATCTGTATAATCAACGTTATGATGATCTTCATACTTCTCCTTGATGTTGTTCAAGATTTGAACTGTTTCCTCAATGGTTGTAGGTTCAACAATTACTTTCTGGAAACGTCTTTCAAGGGCACCGTCCTTTTCTATATATTGTCTGTATTCATCCAGAGTCGTTGCACCAATGGCTTGTAACTCACCTCTGGCCAAAGCTGGTTTAAACATATTGGAAGCGTCTAGACTGCCACTTGCTCCACCGGCACCAATAATGGTATGGATTTCATCAATAAACATGATGACGTCCGGAGACTTTTCAATCTCGTTCATCAATGCCTTCATACGCTCTTCAAACTGACCTCTGTATTTGGTTCCCGCGACCAATGATGCCAAATCCAAAGAAATGATTCGCTTATTGAAAAGCACCCGAGATACTTTTCTTTGAACAATTCTTAGAGCCAGGCCTTCCGCAATAGCAGATTTACCAACACCCGGTTCACCAATGAGTATCGGGTTGTTTTTCTTTCTTCTTGACAAAATCTGTGAGACGCGTTCTATTTCTTTTTCTCTTCCTACGATAGGGTCGAGTTTGCCTTCTTCCGCTAACTGCGTTAAATCACGCCCAAAGTTGTCTAAAACCGGCGTTTTAGACTTGGAGTCAGCTTTTCTGCCAGCACCTCCGCCACCAGAGTAGCCGCTTCCACCACCAACAGAGCCATCATCATCGGCAGTATCGCCTGACATTTCTGCTCTGGGGAAATTATCTTCCTTAAAATCTTTCAACATTTCTAATTCGTCTTTAACTATTTCGTAACTAATTCCGTTTTTAAATAAACTCTGAGTCGCAATATTGTCTTCATCTTTAAGGATAGACAGTAAGAGATGCTCAGTGCCAATCATCACGCTTTTAAACAGCTTGGCCTCCAAATAAGTGATTTTTAAAACCTTCTCAGCCTGTTTTACCAGCGGAATGTTGCCCAAGTTAGCAACATTGCTCGAACTGGACACCAAAGAAGCTTCTATTTGCTTTCTAAGTATCTTCAGATCAACGTGGTTATTCTTTAAAACCTTCACCGCAGTGCCTTCACCTTCTCTAATGATGCCTAACAATAAATGTTCTACTCCTATGTAATCGTGTCCCAAACGCAATGCCTCCTCTCGTGAGAAAGTAATGACGTCTTTTACTCTGGGTGAAAATTTTGCTTCCATACTTTTTAATATTCAACAGCGCGATTATTGAAGATACAACAATTCAGCCAAAATCAAAAATAGCGACAAGTCGTCTTGTTTTATGACAAAACAACCGCTTATTATCAACATAAACGTGTTAGAGTAGTGTAAAACAAGCTTTAAGGCTTTGATGTTCATTTCCGTGCAAATTCCCCTGTTAATATTGACTGTAAAATGTTCATAAGTCAACTCTCGTGCACCGCCTCTATACTTAATGTTTTAGGTATTTTCACGGTTTGCATTTTTTAAAATGAAAAGGATATAAATTATGGCTGAAGGAGAAAGAATTATTCCGATTAGCATTGAAGAAGAAATGAAATCTGCCTACATAGATTATTCTATGTCGGTGATTGTTTCTAGAGCACTGCCAGATGTGAGAGATGGTTTGAAACCAGTGCACAGAAGGGTGTTGTATGGGATGCAGGATTTGGGGGTGACCTCAACAAAAGCACATAAAAAGTCAGCAAGAATCGTTGGAGAGGTACTTGGTAAGTATCACCCGCATGGAGATTCTTCTGTTTACGATACGATGGTGCGTATGGCACAGGATTGGTCTTTACGTTACCCATTGGTAGACGGACAAGGTAACTTTGGATCTGTAGATGGCGACAGTCCCGCCGCGATGAGGTATACTGAAGCACGACTTAAGAAAATTGCCGAAGAGTTATTGGCAGATTTAGATAAAGATACGGTTGATTTTTCACCAAACTTTGATGACTCACTTGAAGAGCCAACGGTGATGCCGACAAAGATTCCTCACTTGTTGGTGAACGGAGCCAGTGGTATTGCGGTAGGTATGGCTACTAATATGGCACCGCATAACCTAACGGAAGTGGTGAATGGTACCATTGCATACATAGATAATAGAGACATTGAAATAGATGAGTTGATGGAGCATGTGAAGGCTCCTGATTTTCCTACCGGAGGTATTATCTATGGATATGAAGGAGTGAAATCAGCTTACCATGAAGGCAAAGGTCGTGTGGTGATGCGCGCTAAAGCCGAGATTGAAGAAATCAGAGAAGGCAGAGAGGCTATCATTGTGTCTGAAATTCCTTATCAAGTCAATAAGGCAGATATGATTAAGAAAACTGCTGACCTGGTGAATGACGGGAAGATAGACGGGATTTCTGACATCAGAGATGAATCCGATAGGAATGGAATGAGAATCGTGTATGAATTGAAACGAGATTCTATTCCAAATGTAGTATTGAATAAACTGTATAAGTACACTCAGTTACAGTCTTCTTTTTCAGTGAATAACATTGCTTTGGTTGATGGTCGTCCGGAACTATTAAACCTGAAGCAAATGATCCACTATTTTGTTGAGCATAGACATGAAGTGGTGGTTCGTAGAACGAAATTTGATCTGAAAAAAGCGGAAGAACGTGCTCACATTTTAGAAGGGTTAATTATTGCCTCTGATAACATTGATGAGGTGATTAAATTGATCAGAGCGTCTAAGAGTCCGGATGAAGCCAGAGAGAAGTTGATTGAGCGTTTTGAACTGTCTGAAATTCAGTCCAGAGCCATTGTTGAAATGCGATTACGTCAGTTAACCGGTCTGGAACAAGATAAGTTGAGAGCTGAGTACGAAGAGATCATGGCTAAGATTAAGGATTTAAGAGACATTCTTAACAATGAAGATCGCAGATATAACATTATTAAGGAAGAATTAGAATACGTTAGAGAGAAGTACGGAGACGAGAGAAGATCGGTAATCGAATACTCTGCGAATGAGATGCGTATTGAAGATTTGATTCCGGATAATGAGGTGGTAGTAACCATTTCTCACCTTGGTTATATGAAACGTACAAACCTGGATGAGTATAAAGTTCAGGCCAGAGGTGGCGTAGGATCTAAAGGCAGTACTACCAGAGATAAAGATTTCCTTGAGCAATTGTTTGTGGCAACCAACCATAATTATTTATTGGTTTTCACTGAAAAAGGAAAATGTTTCTGGATGCGTGTTTTTGAAATCCCTGAAGGTAGTAAAACATCTAAAGGACGTGCCATTCAGAACTTGTTGAATATTGAACAGGATGATAAAATCATGGCGTATATCAATGTTCAGGATTTGAAAGATGAGGATTACATCAACAACAATTACATTGTAATGTGTACTAAGAAAGGTGTGATTAAAAAGACGTCTTTGGAAGCTTATTCTCGTCCAAGAACCAATGGAATTATTGCAGTTGGAATTAGAGAAGGTGATGAGTTGCTAGAGGCTAAGTTGACAAATGGTAGCAACGAAATCATGATGGCCTTGAAATCTGGTAAATGTATCCGTTTCAATGAAGAAAAAGTACGGTCAATGGGAAGAGGCGCTTCAGGTGTAAGAGGGGTGACTCTGGCTCATGATAATGATGAAGTAATTGGAATGATTGCCGTAGAAAATGAGGAAGCAAACGTTCTTGTTGTATCAGAAAAAGGATATGGTAAACGTTCTGAAGTAGCGGATTACAGAATCACGAATAGAGGAGGTAAAGGTGTTAAGACCATCAACGTAACGGATAAAACCGGGGAGCTTATCGCTATTAAGAACGTATCTGATGAAGACGATTTAATGATCATTACCAAATCCGGAATTACCATTCGTATGCACGTGGAAGAAATGCGTGTCATGGGTAGAGCCACTCAAGGTGTGAGATTGATTAACTTAAAAGGCAAAGATGAAATTGCATCTGTAGCCAAAGTTGAAAGAAGTGACGATGAAGAAGAAGTGGAATATGATGAGGATGGTAACCCAATAATTCCGAAAGAAGGAGATGTGTCGGAAGAAAATAACTCTGAAGACACTGAGGATACTACAGAAGAATAAAGCTTTTGCCTAATTGGCACGATAAATGTTTAATGGGATGTGGATTTAGTATTAAATTAGCATCCCATTATTGTTATAAAAACAGTTAAAATGAATATTAAGATTATAAAACCCCTATTTATTGCCGTTGGATTGTTGTTTGCGGTGAACACTATTGCTCAGTCGTCTAAAAGAACGTCTGCTTATTATGCGTACAAAGATTGGCAAGAAATACAAGACAAGTCTAGTGATAAAGCTAAAAAGTCCATTCTTGAAGCAAAGACCTTGATTGATGAGTGCTACGCTTACTCAAGTGAGAAGTTTACTGGTTCTAAGGATGCCAAAACCTTATATTACAAAGGACAGATTTACACAGCTTTTCAATTCTATTTGACGGATGAATCTATGAAAGAGTATAATCCTATGAATTTGGTAGCGGAAGGAATGAAAGCATACAAGGCTCACATTGATTTGCCAAATAAGAAGAGTAAGGATGATAAGACCGATGAGATCAAAACTCAGTTTTTGTTAATGAGACAACAAGCTGTAATTGGTTCTGAGGCTTTGTTTAAATCAGCTAACGAAAAATTACAAAACAGAGATTCTGATGGTGCCAAAGCTGACTTCAAAATGGCTATGATGGGTTACAACAGTGCTGGAGAATTGATGAAGACTGTAGGTGTGGTTGATACTAACTCATATTATGCAGCAGGTTTATGTGGTTACTACGCTGAAGAGTGGAAAGGTGCTATAGCTAACTTAAAAGAAGCTGTGAAGTATGGATTTGGTGAACCTGGATCAAGTACTTTATTGGCTCAGAGTTACTTCAGCATGGAAAAAGGTGAAGAAGGTTTGAAAGTTTTGGAAGAGGCCTCTAAGAAATACCCGAAGAATGCCGACTTGTATATCACAGAAGGCAATTACTGGTTGACTCAAAAGGAGAATGATAAGGCATCTGCTGCATACGATAAAGCAATTGCTGTTAACCCTAATAACGAGACAGTTTATTATACCGCTGGTGCCGTTAACTTTGAAAATGAAAAGTATGAAGTAGCCGAAAAGTACTTGTTAAAAGCAGTTGAGTTGAAGCCTGATTATGTTGATGCATTGTACAACTTGGGAGCACTGTACAACAATATGGCGTTTGACATTGAGAAAGAAGTAGACGATTTAGCTGGTGCTACTTTAAGTCCTGAAAAAGTAGAAGAGAAGAACAATCTACTTAAGAAGGCTGTTGACTACTACGAAAGAGTTAGAAAGATTGAGCCTAACGATAAGCAAACTTTATTACAGTTGTACAAGACTTATGGAGCGCTTCAAATGACAGAAAAGAGTAAGGAAATTGAAGATATCTTGAATAACTAAGAAATAAACATATTTGTCAAAAGCCCCTTCCAATTTTGGAAGGGGCTTTTTTTGTAAGCTTTTCTTAGGATACTTTTTTGGAACGATAATTGTTAATTTTTTGTTAACAACGCTTGAGCAAAAGCTTCAGCGAAGACACCAAAACCAAAACCATGACAAGAAAAATCATTCCTACACTGAGGTATGGCTTATTAGCGATCACCTTAGTATGTTTATCAATTAACGAATCAATTGCTCAAAGAGGCGCAAGTAAAACCACTAGCCGTAGTACAACTACTACCAAATCTGCGCCTAGTAGATCATCTTCTAGCAGTTCCAAGCCAAGTAACCCGAGTCGCAGTACCTATAAACCTAGCAGGAGTTCGTCTAGCAGTTCATCGAGTAGTACTTATAAACCTAGCAGGTCTTCTTCCAGTTCTTACACACCGAGCAGAAGTTCATCTAGCAGTAGTTCGTCCAGTGGAAGTAGATACTCTAGTAGTTCCTCAAGGTCATCCAGTAGTTCTTCGAGTAGTTCTTCCAAATCATATTCGTATAGAAGTCCTTCCAAATCAAAAACGACTGGAAGACAGCCCAGTTCTTCTAAATATAGTTCTGTTTCCAAACCTGTCAGAAAACCTGTGCAAGTGATTAAAGCAGAGAATCCACCAGCTGTTAGACCTGTTGCAGAAAAAACACTGAGCAAGAGTTTACCCATTTATCCGAAAACTGTGACTTATCAGGTAATAGAAGAGGTAGGGAAATCGGTTGAGATGAAAGGGGGCAGCGAGTTCGAAAAAACACTCAGCACAAATGTTGTGACACTGGCGGCTGGCGTTGAATTGAACGAGTTGATGCAAGATGAATCGGGTAATCCTATTACAGTGGCACAGGCAGTGGCTAAATTACCTCAAAGGAATAGAGATAGCATTGCCAATGTATGTGCTCAACAATTAGAAGTAGCTCAGCAAACCGGAGACCCCAAAGAGGTTATGTTTTGGCAGAATATGCACAATACGTTTAACCGACCCAATCAAGAAATAGGTTTGGGTAAGAGTTACGGAGATCCACATATGAGAACCTATGATGGATTGACCTACGACCTTCAGTCGGTTGGAGAATTTGTTCTGACCAAATCAAAGTACTCTTCATTTCAAATCCAGACACGTCAAAGTCCGGCTAACTCAATTTCTTTAAATACTGCAGCAGCCATGTATATTAATGGTGATGTGGTAACTGTTTACACACAAGATTTTCCGGATAGTTATTCGGATATTCCTTTAAGAGTGAATGGTAATCCCTTGCAAATCCTGGCCGGACAGAGTTATGGCTTGAGTAAAGGCGGAGTCATCAAGAAAATATCTAATTACTACAAAATTTCCTGGCCAACGGGAGAGCAGGTAATGATCAAATTTTTCACCAGTAAGTCTAAGAGATACATGAATGTGTTGCCTCAGGTGTACGCTGCAAATAATGCAGGCAGTTACGAAGGCTTGTTAGGCAATGCAGACGGTTTTTCTGACAATGACTTACAATCTAAAAGTGGCGGACTGGTGAGAGCCCAACGCGATTTTTATAACATGGCACAATTGGCAGGGAATGATTTTATCAAGAGAAAAGAAAGAAGAAATGAGGTTAAATACACCAAAGAAATTCTTGAGAGTTTCGGAGAGTCCTGGCGTGTAGATAGTCGTTCGTCTTTGTTTGAATATCCTCCAGGAAAAACTTATTATAACTATGCTCAGAAAACAAGCAAAAGCACTGTTACGACTTTAGGGAAGATTAAACGATCTCAGGTATTGAACGCCAAAAAAGCATGTGAAGATGCAGGTATAACAGATGAAGATGTTTTGAAAACTTGTATTCTGGATGTCGCCACGTCAGGTGATGAAGAAATCGCAGAAAGCATTGCCGATATTGAAAACGATGAAAATTTAGTTGAGGACCTGGAAGTCAATAATCGATTACAGACTTTCAAATAGTGATTTTCGTTTAGCAACAATGAAAAGCCTCTTCAGTTCGGATTGATCTCTGAATTAGGAAGGGGCTTTTTTAATTTAAACTTACCTTTGTGCTATGAATCAAGAGTTGATAGAGCACATGGCGCAATTTATGTCTGAACACAAACAAGAATTGTTTCATGAGATTTTGGCCAAAAGAACCCGGCATCTCACAGTGATGATCGAAAATGTCTATCAACCGCATAACGCCAGTGCTGTTCTCAGATCATGTGATTGTTTTGGAGTACAGGATGTGCACATTGTAGAAAACACCAATGAGTATACAGTCAATCCGCAAGTAGCACTAGGGGCTTCAAAATGGCTCACCATTCATAAATACAATCAAAAAGAGAACAATACAGTCGATTGTATTCAGGCTTTGAAGAAACAAGGCTATAAAGTGTTAGCAACCACACCTCATACAGATGATTGTATGCTCAGTGATGTGGATGTGGCCCAAAAAACGGCATTGATGTTTGGTACGGAAGGAGATGGTTTGAGTGATGTAGCTTTAGAGCACGCCGACGGTTTTGTGAGAATTCCTATGTACGGTTTTACTGAGAGTTTTAATATATCAGTGTCTGCCGCATTATGTTTATATGATTTCACCGAAAGGCTGAGGAAAACTGATTTGGACTGGTCGCTTTCTGAAGCCGAAAAACAAACCTTGTATCTCGATTGGACCAAAAAAGTGGTTAAGAAAAGTGACTTAATTGAAGCAGAGTTCTTGTCAAATCAAAAGAAGTAAGTAAAGATGTTGATAGGGGTGTATGGTAAGGTTTAGTTATTATATATCTCGATACAGTGCTGCATTTTTTATGTTCTCTGGAATTCTCGGAATAGCGACTAATCTTGTCTTGTTTAATCCAACTTTCATTGCCTACATTGTGATTGCATTGCTTGGTTACATGAACTCCAGTTTCCTGGCAAAAGTTGGTTTGCCAACGTTAAACTATTATGAATATGTCCGCGTGTACGACCCTAAGACATATGTTATCTATGAAAATTTAGCAAAAGTTAAGAGGAAAAGCATGTTGTACATGATATTTCCCATCGTGTTTTTGTTGACTTTATTTTGTGGGTATGGACTTTACTTGTCAGGTATGTCTTCAGAGGATGTGTCGATTCCAAACGCTCTGCAAAAGCTGAATAAGGTGATTTTGCACATTGGATTTATTGTGGTCACATTCGTATTGCAGTTTACCAGACTATATTTTTATGTTAAAGTGTATCAAAGCATCAGGAAGTAAAATCTCGTCAAATGAAGAATTTAGGTTAAAAAGTAAAACAAAATCATTACTTTTACGCCCTCTAAAACATTATACAAATGGGTAAAGGTGATAAAAGATCTAAGAAAGGAAAAAGAATTATAGGAACATCTGGTGTATCTCGTCAGAAGAAGAAGGTAGATATTACTGCTACTAAGAAAAAGAAAAAAGCACCTAAGAAGGCGGCTGCAAAAAAGGCAGCTCCGGCAAAAGCGAAAGCGGCTCCAGCGAAAGCGGCAGCTCCAGCAGCTGAAGATACGTCATTGAAGTCAATGACTGTTGCTCAATTGAAGGAAATGGCAAAAGCCAAAGATATCAGTGGATACTCATCTATGAAGAAAGCTGAGTTGGTAGAGGCTTTAAGCTAGAAAAGATTATTTTTATAAGAATCCTTCTCATTTGAATGGGGAGGATTTTTTTATGGCCAAACTGTCACGGTATGGCGCTTCACATTCCAATTTTCTGTACGCGTCAAGTGCGACTCTGTAATTTCTATCCGGTGGGGTAATACCAACTGAGTTCAGGTATTTAATGCTTTGATCCAATAGAGGTTTGTTTTCTGAAACATGGTCTCGGTACCAATGCACATATTTGAGAGAAACAAAGGCGTCAAAAATCTGGTAAAGCCGGTTGTTAAATGACTTAAAGTCTTGAGTGTTCGCTTTTAAAGCGTTGAAAGATTTGTCCAGCCCTTTGTTTATGATGAATTCGAGCAATGCGCTGTCAATGGTGCTGTAGTCACCCTGGTAAAGTTCTTGAGCGTTTGAGTGCAGGCTTCCTAAGCTATTAAAAACTGTCAAGTCATAGGTTAGGCTTAAATCATCTTCCTGATCTAAAAATTTACCAATCGCTTTTCCGGTTCCAAAAGGCACTCTGTTTGAAGATCTGGCTGATGGAATCACATGACAATCACTGATTTCAATGAAATTCCCTAGTTGAATTATTTTTTGAAGAAAATAGAAGTCTTCTCCAGCTTTTCGACGATTCATACCGCCTTGTTTCATATATGCACTCGACCTTACTGCCATACTTGAACCAACTGTATGAAAAGCAAAGGGGAGGTGTGCCGACTTTAAGCCACAATTGTAATACCTCAAAAACAATTCGTATCGATTGATGGCCTCATAGTTAGAAGAACGCAATGGACCCTCAAGTGGGTGTTCAAAATGAATGGATGCGCCATTGATCATAGGATTCGAAAAATGAGCATCAATTGCCTTTAAGTAGTTTGTGCTGCACTGACTATCGGCGTCATAGCAAATAATCGTTCCATTGGTTTCAATGTCAATAAATCGCCGACAAGCTTCATCCATTCCAATTTTTCTTGCCCAACCAACTCCGGCGTGTTTTTTGGGTAGATCAAAGGCTTCAATAATGTGACAGTTGCTTTTGTTGGAAAAGCGGGTCTTCAAAGTGCGGATGCTTGTCAAGTTTTGATCAACAATTTCCCTTGAAGCAGTTTCAGAATGATTGACAACTACAATGATCTCAAATAATTCCTCAGGAAAATCATTCTCATAGAGACTTTGAACAGCTGAGTCGCATTCGGGTTCATTGAAACAAGGGATAACCACGATTAAGCGCAGTGATTCATGCGGTGGTTTTTTGATTTGTTGAGGACGGGCGTTAAATCTGTTGAAATAGGAACTAGTCATCCAAAAGTTTTAGGAAACCTTCATGTTGCTTAGGATAATCGAAATCAACCATCATACCGGACCCATCGAAAATGAGGTCCCAGGAAGAAAAATCGAATTCTATTACCGCAAAATTGGCCGTCACCATGTTTCTGGCTTCACCGCTTAAAATGTACGATAATTGACTCAAGCCCGGATTGTGTCCAATAATCACTAAAGTGCTGAATTCGTTGGAACAAGTGTGGATCACATCTAAAATATCATCCCGGTTAGCATGGTAGAGCTCTTGACTGAATCTTATTTCTGGACTCTCTCCCGGAAAACCCTTAAAAAAATGCTTGGCCGTTTGTCTTGTCCTTTGGGAAGAGCTGCTGATAATGCAGAAATCTGGGCTCAGATGCTTCCATAATCTTTCCTTCATAAACTGACAGGATAACTTGCCCCGTTTGTTCAAAGGACGTTCATAATCACTCAAGCTGTCGTCGTTCCAACTCGATTTGGCATGGCGTAGTAAGATCAGTTTTTTCATCTCGGCACAATAATGCTTACATTTGGATAAGCCATGATGAAAATAGTTAAAATATGCACGCTTTTGATCTTCCTGGGATTTGTTTCTTGCGGAGAAGACAAAGAAAAGGAGTCGGAACCCGCTAAAAAAGAGGTTTCTAAAGAGAATAAATTAGATGGATTTGTAGAAGCAGAGTTTAAACTTCAAAAAAAACATTTCAAAGCTAAAATCCCTAAAGGCGCTTACATTGATGATGAAGGTATGGTCACGCATATCTACTTGTCTCCGGATGCCGAAGAGAGAATGGTGGTGGCGCCAGGCAATGGAACAACAGACCACGAGCCCGGAACTTTCGAAAAGAAAGGAGACCACATGTTTCTGTACTATGGAAACGGGTTTATTTGCGCTTTTGGCCCCAAGCTAGAAAACTCACAAGAACGAATTGAGAAAATGAATGACCAGTTTAAACTAATTGCTCAGACCATTGAGATGGTGGAAGAGTAAAGGTGTTATTCTATCATGATTTGCTTTTTAATATGGCCATCCGCATATCTAATTATGTAGATTTGATTGGGGACTGGTGTTTCAATTTGCCTTCCCCGTAAGTCAAAAAGTCCAATTATTTCTGAATTTTTCTGGTCTGTTGGTGCAGAAACGGAGTTGCTCAAACATGGGGTGTTGATGTCGGAAACGGTAAATGGAAAGGATGCCAACATCCCATGTCCATATTCCACGTAGGCTTGATAATCTCCCGAACTTGTGATTTCAATGATCTGTGAAGTTTCGTTATTCGACCAAAGATAGGAGTTGAATCCAGCGGGAGCGGTTAGGTAATACTTGCCAAGGGAGTCAAAACACTCAAGGTTGAATTGGGGTAAATTGAAAGGGGTTTCTTCATAATAGGCGCGATAGGTGAATGCAGAGTCCACAAGATGAATTTCTGTTAAGGTGTTTTTTAAGTGGTCAATTAGGATGCAATTAAGTGTTGTATTGGTGTTTAGACCGTAGTTTATAAAATGAAAATTATTGGGCGTAGTTTGATGATTCCCCATTGCTCTTGCATAGAAAGGTGGTGAGTATTCATATTCCCATACCTTGGTAGCTGTCCAATGATAGTGTCGAGTTGATACTCTACGGCTCTGGATTTTCTTGGAGGTCCAGACATATTCCCGTTGTCGTATAAAGTGTAATTGCCATTAGGTAGGACTCTAATATCGTGTTGACCGCTAAAACCAAGGTCATTAGTGAATGTAAAGTCGTTTGATTTGCCTCCTAGTCGCCAGATAACATGTCCATCGTTCGAAGAGACTTTATAGATAGAGTTTAAGTGTCTGAGACTTACCAGATAGTGGCCATCACTGTCTTTTTCTATCGCATTGCCATGACAATAGTCAAAGTTGTTAGGGTCGTACCCATATCGATTGTGATAACACTCTGCCGGATGTATGTGATCATTACTATTCCACTGGAAAACAAGATTTTCGTTTACATCAAACTCTTGAATGACAAAGGCCACAATAGATGTTGTAGCTGACCCTTGTGCACCATCAAGTGTGTGAGCGCTTAAGTCTACAATGCTGTCAGTTTTGCCTGAGATGATCCAATTTCCATTGGGCAATAGTAGGTTTTCATGTAGATCATTGTCAATGCCATTCACGTTCTGAATAGAGTCCAATAAATTGAAATTGTTGTCTAGTGTGATAAAATGACTGGCTAATGGTGGCTCGGTATAGTTAAAAACAAACTTGGAGTGATTTGAGAAATAATTAAAATTACCCATATTTCCATTGGGTCTGTTTAGAAACCATTTGATAAAGCCGTTTTTGTCCAGAATAGTAATGGATGACAGAGAGATAGAGTTGTTTGAAAGCTTAAATGGAGCAAGAATATAGTCGCCAGAGGGAGCCTGAGAAAGCTGAGAAAATTCGTAACCAGGAACACTGAAAGGTGTTGGTCTGTTTGGTGTCTGTCCAAAAAGATAGGGTAGATTAAGGGTGACAAGGAAAAAGAATCGAAAAAAATGGGACGTCATTTTCATGCGTCCCAAATTACTCTTTTAAGCTTGTTTTTCCAATTCAGTTTCCTTTCTGAAAACCATTTTGTTGTCGAATACGTCAATTACAATGGTTTCTTCAGGATTAACTTTCCCGGCGAGCAATTCTCTTGATAGCTCGTTGAGTACCTTGCGTTGAATGACTCTTTTCACCGGTCTTGCCCCATATTGAGGGTCGTACCCCAGTTGAGCCAGCCAGTCTACAGCGTCATCACTTGCTTTGAGTGAGATGTTATTATGAGACAGTTGTTTATTCAGAAGTTGAAGTTGGATTTTAACCACTTCCTTAATAGCTGCTCGATCCAGTGGGTTAAACATGATGATTTCATCCACCCGGTTGAGAAACTCAGGTCTGAATGAGCGTTTTAATTCTTCCATGACCTCAGCTTTCACCTGACCGTTGTTCAATGGCGTTTCGCCCAGGAGGTCTTTAGACATGTGTTCCTGAATGATGTGCGCCCCTGAATTGGACGTCATGATGATGATCGTGTTCTTGAAGTTAACTGTTCGTCCCTTGTTGTCGGTTAATCGACCATCATCCAACACCTGAAGCAATATGTTGAATACATCCGGATGGGCTTTTTCAATTTCATCCAATAACACAACAGAATAGGGCTTTCTTCTAACAGCCTCAGTCAACTGACCGCCATCTTCATGTCCTACGTAGCCCGGAGGTGCTCCCAATAGTCTGCTAACCGAGTGTCTTTCTTGATATTCGCTCATATCTATTCTGGTCATGGCATTCTCATCATTAAAGAGGAAATCGCTTAAACTTCTGGCCAATTCAGTTTTTCCAACTCCCGTTGTTCCCAGGAATATGAATGAACCAATAGGTCTTTTTTGATCCTGAAGACCAGCTCTGCTTCTCCTAACCGCATCAGATACTGCAATGATGGCATCCTCTTGTCCAATCACTCGTTTTCTCAATTCGTCCTCAAGTCGCAAAAGTTTGGACCTTTCGGATTCAACCATTTTATTCATCGGAATACCAGTCCATTTCGATACCACATCTGCGATTTCTTCAGAATCAACTTCATCCTTAATCATCTTGTGGTGACTTTGCATCTCGATAAGGTCTTGTTTCAAGCTCTCAAGTTCTTTCTCGGTTTCTACAATTTTACCATACCTCAATTCGGCAACTTTCCCAAAATCTCCCTGGCGTTCAGCTTGTTCAGCCTCCAATTTGTAATCTTCCAGTAAAGTTTTGTTTTGCTGAATGCTGTCCAAAATCGTTTTTTCTGATTCCCATTTCGATAAGAATTCGGTCTTTTTATCGTTCAATTCTGCCAATTCCTGTCCAAGATGATCCAATTTGGTTTGGTCATTTTCTCGCTTAATGGCTTCTCTTTCGATCTCTAATTGCATGATGCGTCTCTCAATTTCATCCAATTCTTCAGGTTTGGAGTTGATTTCCATTCTCAATTTGGAGGCGGCTTCATCAATCAAATCAATGGCCTTGTCTGGTAAGAAACGCTCTGTGATGTATCGTTGTGATAGCTCCACGGCAGTAATAATCGCTTCATCTTTGATCATTACTTTGTGATGATTCTCGTATTTTTCTTTGATTCCTCTTAAAATGGAGATGGCATCTTCTGTATCCGGTTCGTCAATTAAAACAGTTTGAAAACGTCTTACCAGTGCCTTGTCTTTTTCAAAATGCTTTTGATATTCGTCTAGAGTAGTGGCGCCCACAGCTCTTAATTCACCTCTGGCTAATGCAGGTTTCAGAATGTTGGCTGCATCCATGGCGCCTTGTCCACCTCCGGCTCCAACCAGTGTGTGTATCTCGTCAATAAAAAGAACAATGTCACCATCTGCATTGATCACTTCATTCACAACGGCTTTCAGTCTTTCTTCAAACTCTCCTTTGTATTTGGCTCCAGCCACCAATGCGCCCATGTCAAGTGAGTAAATCACCTTGTCTTTTAAGTTCTCCGGAACATCTCCACGGATAATTCTATGCGCAAGTCCTTCAGCAATGGCAGTTTTACCGACCCCGGGTTCACCAATCAAAATTGGGTTGTTTTTGGTTCGTCTGGTAAGGATTTGTAAGACTCTTCGGATTTCTTCATCTCGACCGATCACAGGGTCCAGTTTCCCTTTCTTAGCCATCTCATTGAGATTGTTTCCGTATTTATCAAGTGCATTGTAGGTCGACTCTGCATCTGCTGAGTTCACCTTGGCGCCTTTTCTCAATTCCTGTATGGCTAATTTTAGATCCTTGGCATTGATGCCACTGTCTTTCATTAAATTACTTACTGAGTCACCTACTTTGAGCAGTCCCAAGAGTAAGTGTTCAATAGATACATATTCATCTCCCATTTGATCTGCCTCTTTTTGAGCATTGGCGAGCGACCTATTGGAGTTGCTTGATAAGTATACGTTGCCACCAGAGACTTTAGGGTAGGATTCTACGATTTTCTCAAGGGCACTTTTTATGATATCAGAATTCACCGCAAGTTTCAGACTGATAAAAGGCCAAACACTGTCGTCGTTTTTAAATATTGACAACAAAATATGTCCAGTATCAATAGCTTGATGATCAGCTGTTAAAGCCATGCTTTGTGCTTCAGTAATCACTTGCTTAGATCTGATGGTTAATTTGTCTAAATTCATGTACGTTTAATTTTAATTTTACTTGATCAAATTGAAAGCCAAAAGCGTAATTGAGTCATTTTGACAGTTATGTAGGCTTGAAACAGACATTTTTTCATGTTTTAATATGAATAAGGTCAATTAAGCTACCTTTGGATGGTGAATTTCATCGCAAAACATAAGAAGCTCATTCAGCTAGGTTTGGAATTGCTCATTCCTGTGATTGGCGTTTTGTCTGGCTGGGACTATGCTTTGCTTATATTTTATTTTATCCTCGATTTTTTGGCAAAGGGCGTGGTCGTGTTCTTGAAATGGCGAAAACTTAAGATTGAAAATCGCGTGAGTTTGAAGCAAAACAAATTGGAGAGACCCTGGTTGGTTCTCTGGTTTAGTATGCTTCTAGGTGTGTTGCTATCCTTGGTTTTGTTGGTAGATAAGGACTTGTCCATTGGTGAGAAGTTTGCGAACCTGGGAAGCTTGTTTCAAACCATGATAGATAGTGCTGGAAACGAAATTTGGCTGTTGCCCTTGATTGCCTTAGGGGCCTATGGAAATTACTATATGGAATTTGTCAAGGGGATGGAGTACAAGGTTTGTGAAGTAAAAGGCTTTTTTATGAGACGTTGTGTTGAATTAATGCCTGTGCTTATTTGGACTGTGGCGCTCACGATTCTGGATGTAGATGAAGATCTGATTGTATTGGCAATTGCTTTGATCAAAGGAGGAGCCGAATACCTGTTGTTGCGAAAAGAAACATTCTTAATGAATAGAAATATAACCAAAGGCTATTGATATCTGGAGTTGTCATAACATTAAATGAAGAAAAGAACATTGGTGCATGTATTGATTCTATGTTGACCGTGTGTGATGAGGTGGTCGTTCTGGATTCGTTTTCCACCGATAATACTGAGCAGATATGTAGGCAAAAAGGTGTCCGATTTGAGCAAACGCAATGGAAGGGCTATGCGGCAACTAAGAATCTAGCCAATGAAATGGCAAGCTTTAATTACATTTTATCTATTGACGCGGATGAACGTTTAAATAAAGAGCTTATCAAATCCATTAATTCATTGAAAAAAAACGGATTAAAAGGCGTTTATTCATTTAATAGGTTAACTAATTATTGTGGTTCTTGGGTAAGACATTGTGGGTGGTATCCGGATGTCAAAGTGCGTTTGTTTCCAAAAGACCAGGTGAAATGGAAAGGCGATTTTGTGCATGAGGAATTGACTTTGGAAGGACTTCAAGAAACACATATTCCAGGAGATTTACTTCATTATTCATATTACGATAAAAAAGACCATAGAGAACGAGCGGATAAATACAGCGCGCTCACCGCACAAAAAATGCATCATGCCGGGAAAACCTGTGGTCCGTTGAAACCATATTTTAGTGCCATTGCCAAATTCTTATCAGTTTTCTTTATGAAAGCGGGTTTCCTGGACGGCAAGGCTGGGTGGAACATTGCCATCATCTCTGCACAATCAAACGTGGTTAAATACAAAACATTAAGAGAACTGAACCGTGGAAAAACCAAATAGGATCATAGTTAGTCGGACTGATAGTATTGGAGATTCGGTTCTTACCTTGCCCTTGTGCGGTCAGTTGAAGAGCTTATTTCCTGAGGTAGAAGTGGTGTACTATGGTAAAAGTTATGTGAAAGATGTGGTGATGCAATCGTCCCATATTGATGAGTTCTTGACTTTTAACGAGTCCTCCAGTCTTGGAGAGATTGTTGAGCAGTTATTGTCGGTTCAGGCCAATACCATTATTCATGTGTTCCCACGCAAGTTGATCGCACATGCCGCAAAAAAGGCACGAATAACCAATAGAATTGGAACAGGAGGGAGGTTGTATCATTTTACAACTTGTAATATGCGCGTTCAGTTTTCCAGAAAGCGCTCCGATTTGCATGAAGCTCAGCTCAATTTGAAACTCTTAAAACCTTTCGGTTTTGATGAGGAGCCAGGCTTTGAGCAATTGCAAACACTTTATGGAGTAAGGCATGCGAATGTCATCAATGACAAACAAATCATTTTACATCCTGGCTCCAGAGGAAGTGCAGTGGACTGGCCTTTGGAGCATTTTGTAGATCTGGCAAACAAATTAATTGACGAAGGCTATGAAGTGCATTTGACCGGTACAGAGGAAGAGGGGCAATCCTTTCGATCGGCTTTTTCCTTTGGAGATCGGCTCGTCGATCACAGCGGGCAAATGAATTTGTCTGAACTCATTGAGTTCATAAAAACATCAAAAGCCCTGGTGGCTTGTAGCACTGGTCCTTTGCATGTTGCTGCTATGTTAGGTGTGCAAGCGATTGGATTGTTTGTAGATATCAGGCCGATTCATCCTGGCAGGTGGGCGCCAATAGGACAGAATGCACATGTTCTTACGCCAAAAGTATCTAAGAATCGAGAAAGCATTGCAGACATAAAACCTGAAGCTGTCCTTAGGCTTATTTTAGGCGCTGATTACACCGGAACCAATTAATTCTTCATTCTGGTACCAGGTGGCAAACTGACCTGCAGTGACACTTTTTACAGGTTTTTCGAATGACATGTACAAGCCTTCTGAGGTCATATGAAGTTGTGCATCCATCAATGTTTGTCGATATCGAATGCGCGCCAAAATATCTCCTCCATGAATAAATGTGCTTTCCAGATCGGGGCGTACCCAATGGATATCCTCTTTTTTAATCAATAAGGCAGATCTGTATAATCCAGGATGGCCATCTCCCTGACCGACATATACTGTGTTGGTCTCCGTATTAATTCCAATCACAAATAATGGAAGAGGGGTGCCCCCAACATTTAATCCTTTTCTCTGTCCAATGGTGAAAAAATGAGCACCATGATGTTTCGCCACAACTGTGCCGTCGGATTCTGAATATTCAAATGGCCTTGCCGCTTCAGTCAGATTGTTTTCGCTATTTGAATACATTGGATGATCAGCAGGAATCTCAACAATGTTTCCATCAATTGGTTTCAACTGTTGTTTTAAAAAATCCGGCAGTTTTACTTTCCCAATGAAGCAAAGACCTTGAGAGTCCTTTTTCTTTGCGGTGTTCAAGCCAATTTTCTCGGCAATGTTTCTTACTTCCGGTTTAAGAAGTTCTCCAATTGGAAACAGGGTTTTGGATAATTGTTCCTGTGTCAATTGGCACAAGAAATAACTTTGGTCTTTGTTAGGGTCTTTTCCGGCTAAAAGTTGATGGATTGTTGTTCCGTTTTTTGTAGAAGTGGTTTTCCGGCAATAATGACCAGTAGCCACATATTCTGCGCCCAATTTGAGGGCGTGTTTCAAAAACACATCAAATTTAATTTCTCTGTTACACAGTACGTCCGGATTAGGTGTTCGACCAACTCGGTACTCTTCAAACATGTAGTCAACGATCCGCTCGCGGTACTCTTCACTCAAATCGATTGTGTGAAAGGGGATTCCCAAATGTTCTGCCACCAAGAGTGCGTCATTGGCATCTTCTTCCCAGGGACATTCGTCCGAAATGGTGACACTGGTGTCGTGCCAGTTCTTCATAAACATGCCGATCACATTGTAGCCTTGCTCGACCAATAAATGGGCTGCTACACTTGAATCTACACCTCCGGATAAACCTACAACAACTGTTTTCATAAATAATTGCTGCAAATTTACTCAGCTTTGAGCTTAAACCATCATAATATTGTCAAATTGATTTAGCAACTGATATATTTGCAGCCATGAAGTTTGATCTGGCATTTTTTGAATCTCTACCCAAAGCAGAATTACATTGTCATCTGGATGGTTCTTTACGTGTGAAAACCATTTTGGATTTGGCAAAAAAGAATGACGTCAAGTTGCCTCATGATTCTGAAAAAGCACTTACCGACTATTTGCAGGTCGGGGATGATTGCCAGTCTTTGGAAGACTACCTGAAAGCTTTTAATGTGACAAATAAGGTTTTGCAAACTGAGGCTGCCCTCGAGCGGTGTGCTTATGAACTGATAGAAGATGCGTCAAAGGAAAACGTTTGGCATCTTGAAATCAGATTCTCTCCGGTTTTGCATACAATTGAAGGTCTATCTCTTAGACAGGTAATTGAAGCAGTAATTAAGGGTAAAGAAAAGGCTGAGGCGGATTTTTTCATTACGGTTGGCATTATTGTTTGTGGAATTAGAAGCATGACGCCAGAAGTGTCGTTTCAATTGGCAGAATTGGCTGTTGACTACAAAGACAAGGGCGTGGTGGCATATGATTTGGCTGGACCTGAGGAAAATTATCCCGCCAAGGACCATAAAGAAGCTTTTTACCACATCATAAATAACAATATCAATACCACTGTTCATGCCGGTGAAGCCTATGGGGCGGAGTCCATTCATCAAGCAATCCACTTTACAAGAGCCAATAGAATTGGACATGGAACTCGCTTGTTTGAAGATCAGGACTTATTGGAATACGTTCTGAATCATAGAATTACCTTAGAAATGTGTGTGAATTGCAATGTACAGACTCAGTGCGTAGCTTCATTGGAAGATCATCCTGTAAAATCGTACTTAGATAAGGGCTTGCGCGTCACATTGAATACAGATAATCGCCTAATTTCAAACACAAGTCTGAGTAAAGAATTTTTAACTGTTCATGAAACATTTGGACTGAACAAGTCGGAAATTCATACCTTGATTAACAACAGTTTTAAAGCGGCTTTTATTGGTTATAAAAAGCGAAAAGTCTTATTGGCAAAGGTGGCTGCAAGGTTGGCGGAACTTGGCTTATAATTTCGGCACACTATTTGGATCATATTGGTTGAACTAAAATTTAATTAATATGAAAAAAATCTACTTTTTAAGTGCTTGTTTTTTAGCAAGTGGAGTCTCTATGGCTCAAACCATTGAACAAGATGGTCATACCTACATGTTGGTTGAGAGCAATGAAATCTCATGGAACATGGCTGATGCAGAAGCGAACAAGTTAGGTGAAGGTTGGCACTTGGCTACCATTACATCTGCTAAAGAGCAAAAAGCGATCGAAAAATTATTAAAAGGCAAACATGCCGAGTATTGGTTGGGCGCTTATAAAGATGCCGCGAATAATTGGAATTGGGTTTCAGGAGAGGAATTCGCCTATAACAATTGGGGAATAGGTGAGCCAAACAATTTCCTTGAAAGAACGGAGCAGAATATTGCCGTTTGGGAAAGAACCAACTGGAAATGGAATGATGAAGGTTTCTTAGGTCATATAGGCGGCTATGTCGTTGAATTTGACGGCGAAGACCATGCAACAAGTACCATGGAGTTGAATTCAAGCGACATGAGTATTTTCCCTAATCCAAACAAAGGTGAGTTTACCGTTAACCTGAATTCACAAATGAGTGGAAACATTCAATTGAATGTGTTCAACGTTGTTGGATCAGTAGTTCATACCGATAACCTGATTAGCAACGGCTCAGGTTTGAGACATGATTTGAATTTGAATGATTTGGCACCAGGTGCCTATTGGGTGAAATTGTCCAGTGGACAAAACAGCATCACCAAAAAAGTGGTGATCACGCAGTAAGACTGCAAATTATGAAAAAGTAGGCGCCTCCGTTAGTCGGGGGCGTTTTTCGTTTTAGTCTTTTCAGTTTCCTCCAATTTTTTAATCATGGCTTCTTTTTCAGCAAGAATCTTTTTTTGATAACGGCCCTGCACAATATCTACCAATAACAGTATAGTTATCACAAAATAAAAGGTGGTGGGACTCATTTTGGTAATGATGTTGCCCATAATATGTAGATGTGCCAGATGACCGCCTTCGGTAAGCAACATGACCCCAACTAT